>DATLOP010000044.1:0-14388 GCA_035536255.1 Solirubrobacteraceae bacterium | reverse complement strand
CCTCCATACCCGCTCCAGCGGGTATTCCGGGACGTTCGGCGGTGGGGCGCTAGCGGCGTAGGCTTGCCGCCCAGGTGAGGAGCTCCTCTACGTGGGCGGTGGTGATGCCGACCGCGGGGTCGGACGTCACGAGCAGCGTGGGGCCGGGGCGGTCGCGGGCCCAGTCCTGGCAGCGGGCGTGGTCGTCGTCGATCCAGGCCACCGGGCGGTTGGGGCCGGCGTAGGCGTCGATCGCGTCGAGCTTCCAGTGGCGGGCCGAGACCCCGGGCGCTGCGGCGAACGTGAGGAAGGGGTAGGGCCCCGGTAGGCCGAGGGCGTGGGGCAGGTGCTCGTTGGCCCGCTCCTCCCAGCCCGTGCACCACACGAGCTCGAAGCTCTCGGCCAGCGCGCGCAGGTGCTCGCCGGCGGTGGCCGAAAGGTAGTGATGGATGCCGTCCACGTTGTGGAACGTCCCGTCTGGACGGGCGTCCAAGTCGAATCCGAACAGCGATATGACGCCGTCGACGTCAACGAGCAGGAGCGGAATATGGTTGTTTGCAGGGCTTTTCAAGTGACATCCGATACGCAACCGCTCGGAAGGGAAGCCGTTAGCCTGTTGACATCGGGATCCGCCGTCAAGGCGGTTCAGGACCGCGCCGATAGGGGTAGGGACAGGCGCGGTCACGTTTCGGTCGCCCCCGCGGTTCTTCTTCCTAAATGACGCTAGAGATCGGCATCCTGCTCGCGCTTGCCTGCGCGTTCGCCACCAACCTGGGCTTCCTGTACAAGCACCGGGGCGCGTGCGCTGCGCCAACGGTCGACGTCCGCCACCCGCTGCGGACCGCCAAGGGCCTGTTCAAGTCCAAGTGGTTCGCCATCGGGATGGGCGTCGCGGTGGGGGCGTGGATCCTCCACGTCGCCGCGCTGGCCCTGGCTCCGCTGTCGCTGGTCCAGGCCGTGCTGTCCGGGGGCATCGTGCTGCTGGCCGTGATGGCCGAGAAGCTGTTCGGCTTCGAGGTCGGCCGGCGCCAGCGGATCGGCGTGCTGTGCACCGCCGTGGGCCTGGTCGCGCTCGGCGTCACGCTGCCCCATGGCACGGGCACGCACTCCCACTTCTCCGTGACCGCGATGATCGCCTTCGAGGGCGGGCTGGTCGGCCTCGGGTTCCTGCTCATCATGGGCAAGCGCTTCGGCGGCCCCGCCGCCGAGCACCACGGCGTCATGCTGGGCGCCGCCTCCGGCGTGCTGTTCGGCGTGTCGGACATCGCGATCAAGGCGCTGACCGGCCTGGTCGGCGACGCCGGCGTCCTCGGCCTGGTGTCGCCGTGGCTGCTGATGGCCGCGCTGGCCTCCGTCGCCGCGTTCTACGCCTCGGCCCGCGGCCTGCAGGACGGCGAGGCCGTCCCGGTCATCGCCACCACGGGCGCGGCCGCCAACGTCTCGTGCATCGCCGGCGGCATCATCGTCTTCGGCGACCCCATGCCCGGCGACACGCTCGGCGTGATCGTCCAGGTCGGCGCCTTCGCGATGGTCTGCCTCGCGGCCTTCCTCACGCCGGCGCCCGTGCGCGCCGCCGAGGCCGCCGCCCCCGCGCCCGCCTAGCCCGCGGAGCGAGCGGCCCCACGCGCGGCTGCACCACCGCCGGCGGCTGCAAACCTTCGCCTGACGGCGTCCCCGCCTCCCGGATGGCGCTGCCATCCGGTTCGGCTGCGTCCTGGTCAGTCTCGGTTTTCGCTCGCCGGCGGCGTCGCACCCACGCGCGCGGCCACTCGCCCCGCGGCGCCGCTCCCCTCCCGCAGCACCCGCGCCACCTGCGCCGGGTCGTCCCACGTCGGAACGTGCCCGCAGCCCGCGAGCACCCCGTGGCGCGCCCGCGGCAGCGCCCTCCGCGCCCGGTCCGCCTGGCGCGGGATCAGGACCATGTCCCACTGCGCCCAGGCGATCGTCACCGGACACGCGATCGCGTCGCCGTCGCGCAGGCGCCAGCCCTGCATCGCGTCGAGCGTGGCCTCGAACCCCGGCGAGCCGGCGAGGTTGCGCAGCGCGCCCACGGCCTCGGCCGGCCGCATCCGCCAGGGCCGCGAGACGAGGTGCCAGAAGCCCAGGGTCTGCCCGACCGGCGTGCCCAGGACGGCCGGCGCAACCGGGGCCAGCGCCCGCGCGGCGTGCGCGCTGGCCCGCAGCACCCCGTTGCTGTAGGTCTGCTCGCGCGGGATCCAGAAGCCGACCGGCGACAGGCACGTGACCGAGCGCGCGCGCCCCGTCCGGCCCAGCTCCAGCGCGACGCCGCCGCCCAGCGAGTTGCCCGCGACGTGGGCCGTCTCCAGGCCCAGCGCGTCGAGCAGCTCGGCCACCGCCCCGGCCAGGGCCTCCGGCGTCGGCCGGCCGGGGAGGGGCGGGCTGTCCCCGAACCCCGGGAGGTCCACGGCGACGACGTCGCGCGTCGCCGCCACCGCGTCGAGCACCGGCGCCCACATCTGCCACTGGCTCCCGATCCCGTGGACCAGGACGAGCGGCTCGCCGCCACCGCGCCGCTCGTGGGCCAGGGTCAAGCCCGCACGACCTCGGTGCCGCCCGCCCCGGCGACGGCCACCGCGTGCACCCCGGGGGCGCCGCCGACCGGGCGCACGACGCCCGGCACCTCGTCGAGCCAGCGGGTCAGCGCGTCCGGATCGGCGCCGACCTCGACCGCCGCGATGCGCGCCCCGGAGGCCTGCGTCGCACCGCCCCCGGCCCGGCCCGGGCGCTCCTCGGGCGGCGCCTCCCACTCGATGAAGAAGGGCAGCGCCGGGTCGGCCATCGCGCGCTCCAGGCCGGCCAGCCGCCAGCGCAGCTCGAAGCCGTCCGGGCGCGCGCGCGACATCGCCTGCGCCTCGAGGCCGAGCCGCGCGCACACCCCGTCCAGGTCGTCCGTGCGCACGCACCAGCCGAGCCAGGTCTCCCCGCCGGCCACCCGCGATGCGACCCAGCTTCCGAACGGGTTGGCCTGCGCCTCGTCGCGGTCGGTGACGCCCACCAGCTCCAGATACGCGTCGCCCAGCGCCACGATCCGGTTCTCGGTCCCGAGCCCGACATGGCGCCCGCCGGCGACCGACGCGAGCCGGTGCTCGGCCTCCAGCCGCCGCGCCGTCGCCTCGACGTCCGGCGCCCCGAGGATCACGTGGTCGAGCTCGACCATGGGGGCGGTTACCTTATTCGCGATGAAGCGCGTGCGCTCTTGAAAGTCGGCGTCCCCACCGAGACCAAGGCCGACGAGTACCGCGTCGCGCTGACCCCCAGCGGCGTGCGCGAGCTCGTCGACGCGGGTCACGACGTCTACGTCCAGAGCGGGGCGGGGGAGGGCTCGGCCATCGAGGACGCGCGCTACGCCGAGCAGGGGGCGACGGTCGTCCCCGACGCCGGCGCGGTGTACGACGCGGCGCGGCTGATCGTCAAGGTCAAGGAGCCCCAGCCGCCCGAGGTGGCCCGCCTGCGCCCCGACCACGTGCTGTTCGCCTACCTGCACCTCGCGGCCGACGCCGAGCTCACGCGGGGGCTGGTGGAGTCCGGCGCCACCTGCATCGCCTACGAGACCGTCGAGGACCGCGCCGGGCGCCTGCCGCTGCTGGCCCCGATGAGCGAGGTGGCGGGCAAGATCGCCACGCAGGCCGGCGCCTTCATGCTCGAGAAGCCGCTGGGCGGGCGCGGCGTGCTGCTCGGCGGCGTCCCCGGCGTGGCCGCGGCCACCGTGCTGGTCATCGGCGGCGGGGTCGTGGGGATGAACGCCGCGTTCATCGCCATCGGGATGGAGGCCGACGTCTTCGTCTTCGACCGCAACGTGGACCGGCTACGCGAGCTCGACGTCATCTTCGGCGGGCGCTGCTCGACCGTGTTCTCCTCCACGCTGGAGGTCGAGGAGCGCCTGCCCACGGCGGACCTGGTGATCGGCGCCGTCCTCATCCACGGCGCCCGGGCGCCCCGCGTCATCACGCGCGCGCAGCTGGGGCTGATGAAGCGCGGGGCGGTGCTGGTCGACGTCTCGATCGACCAGGGCGGCTGCTTCGAGACCTCGCGGCCCACCACCCACTCCGACCCCACCTACGACGTCGACGGCGTCACCCACTACTGCGTGACGAACATGCCCGGCGCGGTCCCGATCACGTCGACCTACGCGCTGACCAACGCCACGCTGCCCTACGTCAGCGCGCTGGCCCGCGAGGGGGTCCACGCCGCGGTCGCCGCCGACCCCGGCCTGCGGCGCGGCCTCAACGTGGCGGCCGGCGCGGTGACCTACGAGCCGGTCGCCGAGGCGACGGGGTTCGAGGCGGCCGACGTCGACGCCGCGCTGGCCGCGGTGCCCGCCGGCTGACTTTGTCTATCATCGCGGGCCGCATGCCGACGACCAGCCAACTCGTGCGCAAGGGCCGCAAGGCGCCCTCCAAGAAGCTCGCCACCCCCGGCCTGAAGTCCGGGAAGGGGCGCAAGCAGCGCGTGGCCGCTCCCCAGCGGCGCGGCGTGTGCACCCGCGTGTACACCGTGACGCCGAAGAAGCCGAACTCCGCGCTGCGCAAGGTGGCGCGCATCCGGCTGACCAACCAGATGGAGGTCACCGCCTACATCCCCGGCGAGGGCCACAACCTGCAGGAGCACTCGGTCGTGCTGGTCCGCGGCGGCCGCGTCAAGGACCTTCCGGGCGTGCGCTACAAGGTCGTGCGCGGCACGCTGGACGCCGCCGGCGTCAGCGACCGCAAGAAGGCTCGCTCCCAGTACGGCGTGAAGAAGTAGGGCGCCGCCTCCGTGAGACGCAACCGCGCAGACGTCCGGCCGATCGAGCCCGACGCCCTCCATCGCTCCCGGCTGGTCCAGCAGGTCATCAACAAGGTCATGCTCCACGGCAAGAAGTCCACCGCCGAGAGCATCGTCTACGACGCCCTGGCCATCCTCGCCGAGAAGAGCGGGAAGGACCCCGTCGACTCGCTGGAGGAGTCGATCAAGGCCCTGACCCCCGTCCTGGAGGTCCGCTCGCGCCGCGTCGGCGGCGCCACCTACCAGGTCCCCGTCGAGGTCCCCCAGCGCCGCGCCAAGACCCTCGCCGTCCGCTGGCTCGTCATCTTCGCCCGCCAGCGCCGCGAGAAGACCATGGCCCAGCGCCTGGCCAACGAGCTCCTCGACGCCCAGTCACAGCAGGGCAACGCCTACAAGCGCAAGGACGACATCTACCGCATGGCGCAGGCCAATAAGGCTTTTGCTCATTACCGCTGGTAACGCCGGGACCGGCACCCGCCGCGACGCTGCCGCCCGGCCGGCGGCTGCAAACCTTCGCCTGACGGCGTCCTCGCCTCCCGGATAGCGCTGCTATCCGGTCGGCTGCGTCCTGGTCAGTCTCGGTTTTCGCTCGCCGCCCGGGCGGCATCGCCACGCCGGGCACCGCTCCCGGCGGCTGCCGCACTGGCACTCCGGCTCCTTGGGCCTCTCGAATCCCCACGGCTCGGGGCGCTCAGGACGAGGCCTCCGCCGCCGGAGAAGACGAGCAGGACGGCGCCGAGGGTCTCGAGGTAGAAGCCGGTCTTGGGCGTTCCCGTGGCGTTCTCGAACGTGCGGGCCAGGGTGTTGGTCCCGGTGGCGTCGGGGAGGTCGAAGGCCAGGGCGACGACGATGGCGATCGCGCCGAGGAAGGCCAGGCCGGCCATCGCGGGGCGCGAGCCGCCCACGGTGGCGCCGTAGGCCATGGGCAGCGCGGCCACGCCGAGCAGGACCATGGCGAACGAGTGGTTCTCGTGGCCCTTGACCGAGCCCTCGGGCACGCTCACGCCGGCCGCGGTCTGGACGTCGAACAGCGTGAGGAAGTCCGAGAGCATCAGCAGGAGCGCTCCGGCGAACGCCGCCAGGGCGAGGGCGGCGCCGAGCAGGTCGCCAGGCGTCAACGCCGCCCGGGAGCCCCGGCGATCCTTGCTATCCTCATCCGTCCTTCCGGGGGGTTGCGCGTTCACGTGCGCGGACCCCGGAGACCCGCCTTGTCCACGGGCCCAAAGGGCCCGTTTTTTTGCCCGAAACGCACCAGCTCAAGACACACAGATGCCACGCAAGTTTCCTCTCGAGAAGACCCGGAACATCGGGATCATGGCGCACATCGACGCCGGTAAGACGACGACGACCGAGCGCATCCTCTACTACACCGGCCGGACCCACAAGATGGGCGAGGTCCACGAGGGCGCCGCGACCATGGACTGGATGGAGCAGGAGCAGGAGCGCGGCATCACGATCACCAGCGCCGCCACCACCTGCGAGTGGGAGGACCACCGCATCAACATCATCGACACGCCCGGCCACGTCGACTTCACGGTCGAGGTGGAGCGCTCGCTGCGCGTCCTGGACGGCGCCATCGCGCTGTTCGACTCCGTGGCCGGCGTCGAGCCGCAGTCCGAGACCGTCTGGCGCCAGGCCGACAAGTACAAGGTCCCCCGCATCGCCTACATCAACAAGATGGACCGCGTCGGCGCCGACTTCGACCAGGGCGTCAAGACGATGATCGACCGCCTGGGCGCGCACCCGGTGCCGATCCAGCTGCCGATCGGCTCCGAGGGCGACTTCCGCGGGCTGGTCGACCTCGTCGCCAACAAGGCGATCCTCTACGAGGACGAGCTGGGCACCAAGGTCAACGTCACCGAGATCCCCGACGACCACAAGGACGCCGCCGCCGCCGCGCGCGAGCACCTGCTCGAGGAGGTCTCCCACTACGACGACGGGCTGGTCGAGCTGATCCTCGAGGAGGCCGAGATCCCCGAGGAGCGCCTCAAGAAGGCCATCCGCAAGGCCACGCTGGAGATCAAGCTCACGCCGGTCCTGTGCGGCTCGAGCTTCAAGAACAAGGGCGTGCAGCCGCTGCTGGACGCCGTCCTCGCCTACCTGCCCAGCCCGCTCGAGGTGCCGCCCGTCGAGGGCCTGGAGCCGGTCAAGGGCGACGAGGACGGCCGCCCGGCCGAGCGCCGGGCCGACGACTCCGAGCCCTTCGCCGCGCTGGCCTTCAAGATCATGGCCGACCCCTACGTGGGCAAGCTGACCTACTTCCGCGTCTACTCGGGCAGGCTCGAGGCCGGGTCGCGCATCCTCAACGCCTCCACCGGGCGCACCGAGCGGGTGGGCCGCATCCTGATGATGCACGCCAACCACCGCGAGGAGCTCGAGGAGGTCGCCGCCGGCGACATCGCCGCCGGCGTGGGCATCAAGCAGGTGACGACCGGCGACACGCTGGCCGCCCCCGACGCGCCGATCAAGCTCGAGACGATCACCTTCCCCGAGCCGGTCATCAAGGTGGCGATCGAGCCCAAGACCAAGGCCGACCAGGAGAAGATGTCGGTGGCCCTGGGCCGCCTGGCCGAGGAGGACCCCACCTTCCAGGTCCAGACCAACGACGAGTCGGGCCAGACCGAGATCTCCGGCATGGGCGAGCTGCACCTCGAGGTGCTGGTCGACCGCATGCTGCGCGAGTTCAAGGTCGACGCCAACGTGGGGCGCCCGCAGGTGTCCTACCGCGAGACCGTGCGCGGCGAGGCCCGCAAGGTCGAGGGCAAGTTCGTCCGCCAGACCGGCGGCTCGGGCCAGTTCGGCGTGGTCAACATCGACCTCGAGCCGGCGCCCGGCGAGGGGTTCGACTTCGTCAACAAGATCAAGGGCGGCTCGATCCCCACCGAGTTCATCCCGGCGGTGGAGAAGGGCGTCGAGGAGGCGCTGGGCAACGGCGTCAAGGCCGGCTACCCGATCGTCGACGTGCGCGTGACGCTGGTCGACGGCAAGTACCACGACGTGGACTCCTCGGAGATCGCGTTCAAGGTGGCGGGCTCGCTCGCGCTGCAGGAGGCGGTCAAGCGGGCCAAGCCGGTCCTGCTGGAGCCGATCTTCTCCATCGAGGTCGTCACGCCCGAGGAGTTCGTGGGCGACGTCATCGGCGACCTCATGCGCCGCCGCGGCCAGGTCCAGGGCCAGGAGCCCCGGGGCAACGCCATGGTGGTCACGGGGTACGCGCCGCTGGCCGAGATGTTCGGCTACGCGACCGACCTGCGGACGGTCACCCAGGGCCGCGCGACGTACACGATGCAGTTCGAGCGCTACGACGAGGTGCCCACGAACATCGCGCAGAAGATCGTCGAGGACCGCGGAGGGACGGCGGAAGCCGCCTGAGGCACCAACTGAGCTAGATTTTCTTGGTTCGCCCCCGCCGGGCGCACCCCAACCCAGACTTCAAAGGAGCAACGCAAAGTGGCGAAGGAGAAGTTCGAGCGCGACAAGCCGCACGTCAACGTCGGCACGATCGGTCACATCGATCACGGCAAGACGACGCTGACGGCCGCCATCACCCAGGTGCTGGCCGAGAAGCAGGGCGGCGAGGCCAAGAGCTTCGAGGAGATCGACAACGCTCCGGAGGAGAAGGAGCGCGGGATCACCATCGCCACCTCGCACGTCGAGTACCAGACCGACAACCGGCACTACGCCCACGTCGACTGCCCCGGCCACGCCGACTACGTGAAGAACATGATCACGGGCGCGGCCCAGATGGACGGCGCGATCCTCGTGGTGTCGGCGGCCGACGGGCCCATGCCCCAGACGCGCGAGCACATCCTGCTCGCCCGCCAGGTCGGCGTGCCCTACATCGTCGTGTTCCTCAACAAGGCCGACATGGTCGACGACCCCGAGCTCCTGGAGCTCGTCGAGGTCGAGGTCCGCGACCTGCTCAACGAGTACGACTTCCCCGGCGACGACGTCCCGTTCGTCACCGGCTCCGCGCTCAAGGCGCTGGAGGGCGACGAGGACGCCAAGAGCAAGATCGTCGAGCTGGCCGCGGCGCTGGACTCCTACATCCCGGAGCCCACGCGCGACCTGGACAAGCCGTTCCTCATGCCGGTCGAGGACGTCTTCTCGATCACCGGCCGCGGCACCGTCGCGACCGGCCGCATCGAGCAGGGCGTCGTCAACACCGGCGACACGGTGGAGATCGTCGGCATCAAGGACACGGAGAACACCGTCGTCACGGGTGTCGAGATGTTCCGCAAGATCCTCGACCAGGGCCAGGCGGGCGACAACGTCGGCTGCCTGCTGCGTGGCACCAAGCGCGAGGACATCGAGCGCGGCCAGGTGCTGTGCAAGCCCGGGTCGATCACGCCGCACACGAAGTTCAAGGCCGAGGTCTACGTCCTCAAGAAGGAGGAGGGCGGGCGCCACACCCCGTTCTTCACGGGCTACCGGCCGCAGTTCTACTTCCGGACCACCGACGTGACCGGGGTGGCCAACCTCCCCGAGGGCACGGAGATGGTCATGCCCGGGGACAACGTGCAGATGGAGGTGGAGCTCATCCAGCCCATCGCCATGGACCAGGGCCTTCGCTTCGCGATCCGCGAGGGCGGCCGCACGGTCGGCTCCGGGGTCGTGACCGAAGTCGTCGAGTAAGCAGTTCAACCGTCAGATACGACCACGGGGCGGGTCCCGCGCAGGTGGGGGATCCGCCTCCTTCACGCAGCAAGGCAACCAGATGGCATCGCTGACCCAGAACAAAATCCGAATCCGTCTCAAGAGCTACGACCACTCGGCGATCGAGACGGCCGCGAAGGAGATCGTGGAGACGGCCTCGCGCACCGGCGCGTCCGTCACCGGTCCGGTGCCCCTGCCCACCGAGAAGAACGTCTACTGCGTGATCCGCTCGCCGTTCAAAGACAAGGACTCGCGCGAGCACTTCGAGATCCGCACCCACAAGCGCCTGATCGACATCCACCAGCCGACGCCCAAGACGGTCGACTCGCTCCAGCGGCTCGACCACCTGCCGGCGGGCGTGGACATCGAGATCAGGCTGGCCGGTTGAGGAGGACGGTGCGGTGCCCGCCATCCTCGCTCGCAAGCTCGGAATGACCCAGCGCTTCATGGACGACGGCCGTGTCGAGCGCGTCACGGTGCTGGAGGCCGGACCGTGCCACGTCACGGCGATCCGCACGGAGGAGCGCGACGGCTACGACGCCGTCCAGCTGGGCTTCGGCGCGGTGCGCGAGCGCAAGCTGGCCCGCGGCGAGCTGGGGCACCTCAAGAAGGCCGGCGCGCCGCCGGTGCGCCACCTGTGCGAGTTCCGCGACGAGGCGGCCGAGCTGCAGGTCGGCGACGAGGTGCGCTGCGACGTGTTCGAGCCGGGCCAGACCGTGAAGGTGTCCGGCGTCTCCAAGGGCAAGGGGTTCCAGGGCACGATCAAGCGCCACAACTTCTCCCGCGGCCCGGTCACGCACGGCTCGCACAACGTCCGCGCGCCCGGCGCGATCGGCGCCGCGGCCACGCCCTCGCGCGTGTTCAAGGGGATCAAGGGCCCCGGCCGGATGGGCGGCAAGCGCGTGACCCAGAAGGGCCTGGAGGTCGTCGAGGTCATCCCGGGCGAGAACCTGCTGCTGCTGCGGGGCTCGGTCCCCGGCCCGAAGAACGGCACCGTGGAGGTGCGCACCGATGGCTAAGGCCCCCTGGCTGCACAAGCAGGGCGGGGTGGACCTCGATCCCGACGCCTTCGAGGCGCGCTGGAACGAGCCGCTGGTCCACGAGACCGTGCGCGCCGAGCAGGCCGCGCGCCGCCAGGGCACGGCGAGCACCCGCACCCGCGGACTGGTCCGCGGCGGCGGGGCCAAGCCGTGGCGCCAGAAGGGCACGGGCCGCGCCCGCGCCGGCTCGATCCGCTCCCCGATCTGGGTCGGCGGCGGCACCGTCTTCGGCCCGTCGCCGCGCCACTACACCTTCAAGGTCAACCGCAAGGCGCGCCGCGCCGCGCTGCGCAGCGTCCTGTCGCTGCACGCCGGCCGCGGGTCGCTGGCCGCGGTCGACGGCCCGGGCTTCGACGCGCCCTCGACCAAGCAGGCGGCCGGGGCGCTGGCCAAGTGGGGCGGCGACCTGCCCGTCCTGGTCGCGCTGGGCGACGACGAGGCGGCGGCGTTCAAGTCCTTCCGCAACCTCCCGCGCGTGACCGTGCTGCCCGCGCGCTCGGTCGGCGTGGTGGACATCGTGGCCGCGGCGTCGCTGGTCGTGTCCGAGTCCGCGCTGGCCACGCTGACGGCGCTGGCCAAGGGCGAGAAGGCCGAAGCCGAGGCCGAGGCCGAGGCCGAGGAGGCGACCGCCTGATGGACCCCACCCAGGTGATCATCCGCCCGGTCGTGACCGAGAAGAGCTACGCCCTCGCGGTCGCCGGCATGTACGTCTTCCGCGTCCATCCCGAGGCGCACAAGACCCAGATCCGCCAGGCCGTGGAGGCGCTGTTCGAGGGCGTCACCGTGGTCGAGGTGCGCACGATGTCGGTCAAGTCCAAGCCCAAGCGCCGCGGCCTGACCACGGGTCGCACGCGCGAGTGGAAGAAGGCCGTCGTGCAGGTCGGCGAGGGCCAGGAGATCCCGATCTTCGCCGGGCTCGAGGGGACCGCCTGATGGCCATCCGCAAGCCCAAGCCCACCAGCCCCGGCCGGCGCTTCTCCACGTATCCCGACTTCGCGGAGATCACCAAGGACGAGCCCGAGAAGTCGCTGGTCGAGGGGATGAAGAAGTCCGGCGGGCGCAACGCCCACGGTCGCAAGACCTCGCGCCACCGCGGGGGCGGGGCCAAGCGCCTGTACCGGCGCATCGACTTCAAGCGGCGCAAGGACGACGTCCCGGCCAAGGTGGCGGCGATCGAGTACGACCCCAACCGGTCGTCCTACATCGCGCTGCTGCACTACGCCGACGGCGAGAAGCGCTACATCCTGGCCCCGCAGCGGCTGGCCGTGGGCGCCACGGTGGCCTCGGGCGAGCGCGTGGAGATCACCGTGGGCAACTCGCTGCCGCTGGCCAACATGCCGGTGGGCACGATCGTCCACAACGTCGAGCTCCAGCCGGGCCGGGGCGGCCAGATGGGCCGCGCCGCCGGCACGGCGATCCAGCTCATGGCCAAGGAGGGCGGGATGGCCACGCTGCGCCTGCCCTCGGGCGAGATGCGCCTGGTCCGCGCCGAGTGCCGGGCCACGATCGGCACGATCGGCAACTCCGACCACCAGAACGTCAAGGTGGGCAAGGCGGGCCGCAAGCGCCACATGGGCGTGCGCCCGCAGACGCGCGGCACCGCCATGAACCCGGTCGACCACCCGCACGGCGGCGGCGAGGGATCGACCACGCCGGGGCGCCACCCGGTCACGCCCTGGGGCGTGCCGACCCTGGGCTACCGCACGCGCAAGAAGCGCAAGTCGTCCGACCCGTACATCGTCCGTGGCCGCAAGCGCGGCAAGAAGAGGTAGCAGTGGTCCCTCCGGCAACCCAGCACCTGCTTCGGCGGCCCCGGACGGCCGCCATGCTGCGTCCTCGGTCGGGGCCAGGCCTGTGGCCTTGTCCCCTCCCTGCGTCCTTGCCTGGCGGCCGCCGGACCGCGCCGAACCAGGCACTGAGCCACCGGAGGAACCACTGATGTCTCGTTCGAGCAAGAAGGGCCCGTGGATCGAGGAGCGCCTGCTGGCGCGCATCGAGGCGATGAACTCCTCGGGCAACAAGTCGATGGTCAAGACCTGGTCGCGGACCTCGACGATCTTCCCCGAGATGGTTGGCCACACGATCGCCGTCCACGACGGCCAGAAGCACGTGCCGGTCTTCGTGACCGAGGCGATGGTCGGGCACAAGCTCGGCGAGTTCGCCCCCACCCGCAAGTTCCGCGGCCACGCCGGCACGGCCAAGATGCGATGAGCCCCGAAGACGACAAGACCGAAGAGACGCCCGAGGCGGAGAAGCCGAAGCGCCGCCGCTCGCGGGCCAAGAAGCCCGCGGCCGAGAAGGCGACGAAGGCCGCCGCCTCCGAGGCGGGCGACGAGGCCGCCGCCGGCGACGACGCTCCGGCGGAGGACAAGCCCAAGCGCACCCGCTCGCGGGCGAAGAAGCCCGCGGCCGCCAAGGCGGGGAAGGCCGCCGAGGAGAAGGCGGAGCCCGCCGAGGAGACGCCGGACAAGGCGACTGAGGAGAAGGCGAAGAAGCCCAAGGCCGAGGCGGCCGCGCCCGCGAAGCCGGCGCCCGCGCGGCGGCGCGGTGGGGCCGAGACGGTCACCGGCCCGCCGGTGGTGCGCGCGCACGCCAAGTACGTGCGCTCGTCCGCGCGCAAGGCGCGGCTGGTCTGCGACCACATTCGCGGCAAGGACGTCGACGAGGCGCGCGCGATCCTGCGCTTCGCCCCGCGCGCGGTGGCGCGCGACTGGGAGAAGCTGCTGGAGTCGGCGGTCGCCAACGCCGAGCACAACCACGAGCTGGTCGGCGACGACCTGCGCGTCAAGGAGGCCTTCGCCGACGAGGGCCCCACGCTCAAGCGCTTCCGGCCCCGCGCCATGGGCCGGGCGACGCGCATCCGCAAGCGCACCTCCCACCTGACCATCACGCTCACGCCCAAGGAGGACTGACGTGCCCCTTCCCCGACCCGCGCACCCACGGATGACGCGCAGCTCCGTCGCTGGATCGGCGTCCTCGGGCTCGACGATGCCTCCGGCCTCGCCGTCACCCTGCGTCCTTGACCAGCTTGGATCTGCGCGCCCCCGCGGGCACGCGGGCCAGGAAAGGAGCACGTACTAATGGGTCAGAAGGTCCATCCCGAGTCGCTCCGCGTGGGCTACATCCATGACTGGAAGTCGAACTGGTTCAACGAGCGCAACTTCGCGGACTACCTCGACGAGGACGTGCGGATCCGCGCGCACATCCACTGGAAGCTGGCCCACGCCGGTCTGTCGGACATCACGATCCGCAAGGACGCCAACGAGGTCGAGGTCAACATCCACACGGCCCGGCCGGGCATCGTGATCGGCAAGTCCGGGAGCGAGGTCGACGCCCTGCGCAAGGACCTGCACCGGATGACGCACAAGCAGATCAAGGTCAACATCCACGAGATCAAGCGGCCCGAGCTGGACGCCAACCTCGTGGCGCAGTCGATCGGCGAGCAGCTCCAGAACCGCGTCGCCTTCCGGCGCGCCATGAAGCGCGCGCTGACCTCGGCCATGCGCTCGGGCGCCAAGGGCGTGCGGGTGCAGGTGTCCGGCCGCCTGGGCGGCGCCGAGATGGCGCGGACCGAGGGCTACTCCGACGGTCGCGTCCCGCTGCACACGCTGCGCGCGGACATCGACTACGGCTTCTACGAGGCGCGCACGACGTTCGGGCGCATCGGCGTCAAGTGCTGGATCAACAAGGGCGAGATCATGCCCGAGGGCTACACCGGCGCCGACCTCACCGACATCAACGCGCCGCTCCCCGAGCGCGGAGGCCGCGACGACCGCGGCGGGCGCGGCCGGGGCGACGGGCGCGGGCGCGGCGGCGGCCTCGTCGTCCTCGATCTCGAACTCGGCGTCGGCGGCGTCCACGTCGGCAACGTCCACGTCGTCGGCGAACAGGGCGGCGGCGAAGGCGGATTCGTCGCGCGCGTCCGCGA
>DATLOP010000043.1:0-4293 GCA_035536255.1 Solirubrobacteraceae bacterium | reverse complement strand
CCTCGGCGCCCGGGACGGCCGGCTGGAGAAATCGCGCGCCGACCTGGACGCTCGGCGATTTCCTCAGCCACCGAACTCGGCGGCCGAGTGCGGGCCCACGCAGGCCACCGCCCGCTCCACCGAGATGCTCCGGGCCGCCTCGGCGACCTCGTCGTAGGTGACCGCGTCGAGCGCCGCGATCGCGCCGTCGGGGTCGATCGTCTCGTCGCGCACGATCACCTGGTTGGCGGCGTAGCGGGCCACCGCGCCCGTGTTCTCGAACCCGAGCACGAGGCGCCCGGCGGCGTAGGCGCGGGCGCGCTCGACCTCCTCGGTCGTCGGCCCGTCCGCGCGCAGCTCGTCGACGATCTCGGTCATCCGCTCGAAGGCCTCCGCGCACTTCGCCGACTCCAGCCCGGCCGACAGCTGCAGGATCCCGGCGTCGGAGAACGTGTGGTCGAAGGCGTAGACCTGGTAGGCCAGGCCGCGCTGCTCGCGGATCTCGTCGAACAGGCGCGAGCCCATCGACCCGCCCAGCAGCGTGGAGTAGACGCCCAGCGCGGCCCGCGCGCGCCGGTCGCGCGGGTCGACGGAGGGGCGGTAGACCACGCGCAGGTGCGACTGGTTGGAGTCGCGCTCCTCCACGAGCACGCTGGGCTCCAGCGGCGGCGCCGGGTCGTAGGGCTCGGGGTCGGGCAGGTCGGGGAAGCGCGCGAACAGCTCCTCCAGCGCCCCGTTGCCCGGGATCGCGTCGAGGTTGCCCACCACGAAGGCGCCGCCCCGCGCGCCTGCCCAGCGGCGCTCGCGGAAGGCCACGATGGCCTCGCGCGAGAACGTGCGCAGGTGCTCCTCGGGCCCCAGCACCGGGCGCCCCAGGGGGTGCTCGCCGAACGCCGCGCGGTCGATCAGGTGCTCGGCCACCGTGGAGGGCTGGTCGTGGGCGCGGGCGATCTCCTGGATCACGACGCCGCGCTCGCGGTCGAGCTCCTCCGGGTCCAGGTGCGGGCGCCCCGCGAAGTCGGTCAGCAGGTCGGCCGCCTCCAGGGCCGACTCCGCCCGCGCCGTGATGTGGAAGGCCACCACGTCGTGGCTGGTGTAGGCGTTGAGCTGGCCGCCCATGCGCTCGGCGGTCTCGTTGACGTCGCGGGGGCTGGGGAACTTCTCGCCGCCCTTGAACACCAGGTGCTCGAGGAAGTGGGCCATCCCGTTCTCCTCGGGGCGCTCGGTGCGCGCTCCGGCGTCGAAGGCCGCGAGCAGCGTCACGGCCCGCGTGCCCGGCAACCCGACGCGGTGCACGGTCAGGCCGTTGGGCAGCGTGGAAGCGGAGATCTCAGGCACGAACCGGCAGGTTAGCGGGCGGTTTGCAGGATGGATTGCAACCGCAGGAATCCTCATCTCCCTTCGCTAGGGTCAGCCACCGCATGGCCCAGAGAAGCTTTCGACGCGAGCAGCCCAACAAGGCCGCGACCGCACCCAAGCGCCCCCAGGCGCGCGCCACCGGCAACCCCGTCATCGAGTTCCGCGGCGTCTCCAAGGTCTACGAGGGCGGCGACGTCGGCCTCGACCAGGCGACGTTCGCCATCGAGCGCGGCGAGTTCGTGTTCCTGGTCGGCCACACCGGCTCGGGCAAGAGCACGATCATGCGCCTGCTCATCAAGGAGGCCGACGCCTCCGCGGGCATGGTCAGGGTCGCCGACCGCGACCTGGCCGAGATCGACCGCAAGCGGATCCCGTACTACCGCCGCAACATCGGCGTGGTGTGGCAGGACTTCAAGCTGCTGCCCAACCGCACGGTCTACGACAACGTCGCCTACGCGCTCCAGGTCACCGGCGGCTCGCGCAAGGAGATCCGCGAGAAGGTGCCGGACATCCTGCGCCTGACCGGGCTGGCGACCAAGCTGCACAACTACCCCGACCAGCTGTCCGGCGGCGAGCAGCAGCGCGTCTCGATCGCGCGCGCGTTCGTCAACCACCCGCCGCTGCTGCTGTGCGACGAGCCGACCGGCAACCTCGACCCCGAGACGTCGATCGGGATCATGCAGCTGCTGTACCGGATCAACCGCACCGGGACGACCGTCCTGGTCGCCACCCACGACCACGCGATGGTGGACAAGATGCGCCGCCGCGTGATCGAGCTGGCCGAGGGCCGCGTCGTGCGCGACGAGGCCGCTGGGCTGTACACACGCGACGAGACGACCCGCGAGTTCGCCGCCCGCATGCGCGGCGCCGTGGCCGATCCGGACCTCGATCCGGCGACCCGCGGCACCCGCCACGTGCGCGAGCGCGGCCGCACGGGATCCAACTGATGCGCCTCGGCTTCTTCCTGCGCGAGTCGGTGCGCTCGCTCGGTCGCAACGCGATGCCCAGCTTCGCCGCCATGGCGACGGTGCTGGTCACGATGCTCGTCCTCGGCGTGTTCATCCCGATCGTGCAGGCCACGACCGGGGCGGCCAACGAGGTGCGCAGCCGCCTGCTGCTCGACGTCTACATGCAGACCGACGCCTCGGCCGCCGACGTGGCCCGGGTGCGCAACCGCCTGGCCAACGAGACACCGCACGTCAAGCGCGTGGAGTTCGTCTCCAAGACGCAGGCCTACGCCCGGGAGCGCAAGCGCAACCCGGAGGCCTACCAGCTGCTGGGCACCAACCCGCTGCCCGACACGTTCCGCGTGACGCCGGACAAGGCGGCGAACATCAACCGGCTGAAGTCGGCGCTGGAGTCCAACGGCCGGCCCGTCGACCCGGCGATCGACACCGTTCGCAACCGGCGCGACGAGACCGACAAGATCCTGTCGGCCACGCGCGTGGTGAAGCTCACGACGGCGATGCTGGCCGCGCTGCTCATCACGGCGTCGGTCCTGCTCATCTCCAACACGATCCGGCTCTCGCTCTACGCCCGCCGACGCGAGGTCGAGGTGATGAAGCTGGTCGGCGCGACCGACTGGTTCATCCGCTGGCCGTTCGTCATCGAGGGCATGATCGTGGGGGCGCTGGGCGGTCTGCTGGCCATCCTGCTGCTCGGGGTGGGGAAGGTGGCGCTGATCGACCCCCTGGCCGCCGACTTCGCGCTGATCGCGGCGCCCGACACGATCAACTTCGGGCTGCTCGTCGCCGTCCTGATGACCGCCGCCGTCGTGCTGTCCGCGGCGGGCTCGGGCCTCTCCCTGCGCCGCTTCCTGCGCGTTTGATCAAGTACCTGGGCTCGAAGCGGACGCTGGTGCCGCTCATCGAGCGGGTGGTGGCGGAGCTGCCGGTGCGCACCGCGTGCGACCTGTTCGCCGGGACGACGCGGGTCGGGCAGGCGCTGCGCGCCCAGGGGCTGCGGGTCGTCTCCAACGACACCGCCTCGTACTCCGAGGCCTTCGGGCAGGCCTACATCGCCGCGGGCGACGACGTGGACCGGGCGCGCCTGCGTCGGGGCCTGGCCCGGCTGGACGCCCTGCCGGGCGCGCCGGGCTACTTCACGCGCGCCTTCTGCGAGCAGGCGCGCTACCTGCGTCCCGAGAACGGCGCGCGGGTGGACGCGATCCGCGCCGCCATCGAGGAGCTGCCGGCCACACCGGTGGAGCGGGGTCTGTTGCTGACGTCGCTGGTCGAGGCGGCCGACCGGGTGGACAGCACGGTGGGCCTGCAGATGGCCTACCTCAAGCGCTGGGCGCCGCGCGCGGACAACCGCCTGGAGCTGCGCGAGCCGTCCCCGGTCTCCGGCCCGGCCGGCACGGTGACGCGCGAGGACGCGGGCGAGCTGGCGCCCGCGCTCGACGTCGACCTCGTCTACATCGACCCGCCCTACAACCAGCACTCCTACTTCTCCAACTACCACGTGTGGGAGACCCTGGTCCGCGGCGACGAGCCCGAGACGTACGGGATCGCCAACAAGCGCGTGGACTGCCGCGAGCGCAAGAGCCCGTGGAACGGCCGGCGGACGGCGCCGGAGGCGCTGGAGGCGCTCCTGGAGCGCGTGAGCGCCCCCTGGCTGGTCGTGTCGTTCAACGCCGAGGGGTTCCACGATCCCGACGCCGTGCAGGCGCGCCTGGCGCAGCGCGGCCACGTCGCCCGCCTGCCCGTGGGCGTACGGCGCTACGTGGGCGCGCAGATCGGGATCCACGCGCCCAGCGGCGAGAAGGTGGGCCGCGTGTCGCACCTGCGCACGACCGAGTACCTGTTCGTGGCCGGGCCCGACCGTGCCGTCGTGGAGCGCGCGGCCGGGCTGGCGCCCGCCCGGGCCGCGGCTTAGGGTGGGCTGTCTCCGAGTGCTCCCGACAGTTGGGAGCTCGGTAGGTCTTTGAGGTGTGGCGGGCCCCGCCCATGGGCG
>DATLOP010000042.1:0-19595 GCA_035536255.1 Solirubrobacteraceae bacterium | reverse complement strand
CCGGGAGCGGAAGACCAGGTACAGGCCGCCGATGACCACGACGCTGGTCAGCAGGGCGATCGGCGCGAGGTTGACGATGAACTCGCCGAACGACAGCCCGGTGTGACCGGCGATGAGGATGTTGGGCGGGTCGCCGAGCAGGGTCGCGGTGCCGCCGATGTTCGAGGCGAAGATCTCGATCATGATCAGCGGGACGGGGTCGACGTCCAGCGCGTCGGCCAGCAGGAACGTGATCGGCACGATCAGGATGACCGTGGTCACGTTGTCCAGGAAGGCCGACAGCACGGCCGTCGTCCCGGCCAGCGACAGCACGATGGCCAGGGGCCGGCCGCGAGACCACTGCCCCGCGCGGATCGCCACCCAGGTGTAGACGCCCGTGGCCTGGGTCAGCCTGACCATGAGCATCATCCCGGCGAGCAGGCCGATGGTGTTCCAGTCGACGGCCTCGATCGCCTGCTCCTGGCTGATGACCTGGGTCAGGACGACGAGCGTCGCTCCCAGCAGCGCGACCTTCGTGCGGTCCACCCGGTCGGTGGCGATCAGCGCCAGCGCCCCGACGAAGATGATGATCGGCGCCGTCATCGGGAGGTAGCGGCCATGGAGAGGCTCCTTTGCGGGTCGACGACGGGGACGCCGACCAGTCTTCCCGGCACACCGCGATCCAGGCTAGCATCGGGGCCGCGCCGTGAGCTCGATCGACGACTTCTTCGAGGAGTACCGCACCACGTTCGCGCGCTACGACGCCGACGCGCTGGCCGCGCTGTTCGCCTTCCCCTTCCAGGCCGTCAGCGCGACCGACGACGGGGCCGCGATCACGGCCTCGGCGACCGTCGACGAGTGGCGGCCGGTGCTCGAGGGGCTCCTGGGCATGTACCGCACGCTCGGGGTCGCCGAGGGCGAGCCCCTCCAGCTCCACAGCACCGAGCTCACCGAGCAGACCGGCTCGGCGCGCGTCCACTGGCAGCTGCGCCGCGACGACGGCTCGACCATCTACGAGTTCACCGCCGTGTACACGCTCGCGCGCGTGAACGGCGCCTGGAGGGTGGCGGGCATCGTGCACGACGAGCTGCCCAAGCTCCAGGCCGCGCTTGCCTCGGCGTAGCCGCCGGACGCTCCTCGCTCTCGCCGCCCTGGGCGCCGGACTGCTGGGGGGCGCCGTCCGCGCTAGTAGGCGGCAGGCGCCGCCCGGGTCACGTCCCGTACTCGTCGTGGAGGTTCCACCACTCGTAGGGCGGCGTCTGGGGGTAGCCGTTCGGCGAGTCCTCCCACTCCTCCTGGCGCCCGAGGGCGGTGATGTCGAGGTAGTTCCAGGTGCTGCCCATCGCCTCGTCGCCGCGGCCATCTATGAAGTAGGTGCGGAAGATCCGGTCGCCGTCGCGCAGGAAGGCGTTGGTGCCGTGCCACTCGCCCACGCCGAAGTCGGCGTCGAAGTCGTCGGTGAGCGTGTACCAGGGCATCTCCCAGCCCATCCGCGCCTTCCAGCGCTCGATGTCGGGCTGGGGGGCGCGCGAGACGAACGCCAGCGTGGTGTCGCGGGCGTTCAGATGGGCGAGGTGAGCGACCTGGTCGGCCAGGAACGAGCAGCCGCGGCAGCCGCGCTCCGGCCAGCCCGCCACCCCGGGCTCGAAGAAGAACCGGTACACGATCAGCTGCCGGCGTCCCTCGAACAGCTCGAGCAGGCTCGCCTGGCCGTCCGGCCCCTCGAAGGCGTACTCCCTCTCCACGGCCATCCTCGGCATCCGGCGTCGCTCGGCGGCGAGCGCGTCGCGGGCGCGGGTCAGCTCCTTCTCGCGGACGAGCATCGCCTCGCGGGCGGCCTCCCACTCCTGAGGCGAGACGATCGGCGGCAGGTCCATCGACCTCACGCTCGTGCGGGAGGACGGCGCAACTGCGTCTCGCCGGCGCTTCGAGCTTCCTTGGCCGCCTGGCGCTCGGGACTGATGCGCACGACGTCGCGCGCCAGGTGAAGGCGCTCCAGGACGCTGATCAGCCAGCTGCCGGGATCGACCTGCCAGCGGCCCAGGCCGTGGCGCGCGGAGGTGGGGAAGGCGTGGTGGTTGTTGTGCCAGGCCTCCCCGAAGGCGAGCGGGGCCAGCCACGCCAGGTTGCGCGACTCGTCGCCCGTGGCGAACGGCCGGCGCCCGAAGAAGTGGCACAGCGAGTTGATGCTGAACGTCGCGTGGTGCAGCAGGAAGATGCGCACCAGCCCGCCCCACAGCAGCGCGGTGAGCCCGCCGGAGATCGTGCCGCTCAGCGCCACTCCCAGCCCGAACGGCAGGGCGAGGCCGGCCACGACCCAGAGCGGGAACGTGCGGCTGATGAACCGCAGGTCGCGATCGTCGAGCAGGTCGCGGGCGTAGCGACCCGGGTTGGCCATGTCCTTGCCGCGGAAGATCCATCCGATGTGGGCGTGGCCCAGCCCGCGCAGCACGCCGCGCCAGCCCGGGGCCTGGTCGACGTGGGGACTGTGCGGGTCGCCCGGCCGATCGGAGAAGGAGTGGTGGCGACGGTGGGTGGCGACCCACTCGATGACCGGCCCCTCGACCGCCATCGAGCCCAGGACGGCCAGGGCCGCCCGGACCGGGCGCGAGGTCCGGAAGCTGCGGTGGGTGAACAGACGGTGGAAGCCGACCGTGATGCCCAGACCGGTGAGCGCGTAGGTGATCCCCAGCACGACCAGGTCCCGCCAGCCCAGCCCGCCTCCCCAGGCCAGCCATCCCGCCACGCCCACGGCGACCAGCGGCAGCGCGAACACCACGGTCCGCACGACGCGCTCGGAGGTCTCGTTCTCGACCGGCACCGTCTCGGCGACCGCTCGCGATTCTGTAGCGCTCATCGGCTGCTCTCGCTTCCCGCGAGTGCCAGCAGCACCTGGACGGGGGGCTCGCCCGGGCGAATGTCACCGATCTCCACCTCGTCGCCGACTCCGGCGAGCGCAAAGACGCGGTCGACCGATGGCCGCCCGCGTAGGAGCACCAGCCGGCTCCCGACTCGTCTGGCCGCGACGCTGGCCGCGACGATCGCGTAGACGCCGTAGCTGTCGATGAACGACAGCTCGCGCAGGTCGAGCGCGACGAGCCGAGCCTGCGCCTGTGCCTCCCCCAGCGCCGTCTCGAGTTGAGACGTCGTCGCGATGTCCAGCTCCCCCGAGACACGCACCCACGCGGTGCCGGCACCACCGGTGCTCCACGAGCAGGCGAACTCCGGCACCTGGGCGACGCCGCCGAGCCGGTCCTCCGTTTGCGCGCTCATGCCGCGGGCCCGAGCACGAAGACCTCGACGCCCAGGTCGGGGTCGATCTGGTTGTCGCTCATGAAGCCGACCACCGGACGACCGGTCAGCTCCTCCACGTTCTGGCTGATCTCGACGCGCATGACGTCCTGCCAGCGCCGGCGCAGGTCCAGCACCGCCCGGCGCTCGCCGGCGTCCACCAGACTGCGCTCACCGACCGTCAGCGTGTCCTGGAGCACGACGAAGACGCCGTTGTCGCCCAGCGTCGTCTTGGCCTGCATCGGCCCGCGCCCGGTCACCTTCGTCAGCGTGTGAACGACGCTGTCGGAGATCGCCGCCGCCAACTGCCCGCCCTGCAGGCGTGGGGTGGTATGGGTCATGAGGCCCCTCCTTGGGCTCCGCTCCCCCCGGCGCTTGCCGTCGGACGCGAATCCCCTAGATAGAGCGGACCGGATGCTGCCTCGGACGAGGGAGGTCCACCAGGGCGGAGGCCGAGCGTCGGCTAAGTCAGCTTTCGGCTCGTCGGCTGGTCAGCGACCGTCCAACGACCAGTGTAGCTCCCCGGGCAACGGGTTCCCGGTTCAGCGGCTCGGGCGGGGCGCCTACGAGCGGTCGTAGGTGGCGATCGCCCGCAGCGAGAGCGCCGTGAGCACCACGCCCAGGGCCACGATCACGCCGGCGCAGGCCGCGAGCTTGTCGAGGTCCCAGCCCTCGATGACCAGCGACCGCAGGCCCTCGATCACGTAGCTCACCGGGTTGGCCCGGGCGAGCGCCTCCATCAGGGGGGTGAGGCGATCGAACGGGACGAAGTTGGGGGTGAGGAAGAGCAGCGGGAAGAACAGCAGGAAGCTCGTGTTCGTCGCCTGCACGTTGCGCGTGCGCAGCGCGACCAGGATCCCGAAGCCGGCGTAGCCGACGCCGAACAGCGCGGCCAGCACGACGAGCACGACGGCGCCGGGGACGCCCGTCTCCACGTGCGCCCCCAGCGCGAGCGCGGCGAGGAGCACGACGGTCGAGCCGAGCAGGCCGCGCACGAGGTCGGCGGCGAGCCGCCCGAGGATGATCGACGAGCGCCGGATCGGCGCCGCGAGCAGCTTGTCGAAGTACCCCTGGTCGATCTCGGTCACGAGCGCGAGGCCGGAGCTGGCCGTGGCCACCGCGAACATCAGCGAGACGGGCAGCTGGAACGCCACGTACCCCTGGCCGTGCAGGAACGGCGTCGTGGAGGGGAACGTCTCTGAGACCTGGCCGATGTTGACCGCCAGGAAGAACAGCGGGATGAACAGCGACGGGATGGTCGCCTCGGGGTAGCGGGCGATCTCGCGCACGGCGCGGCGGCTGAGGAGCAGGACCTCTGTCACGGAGCCGGCTCCTCCCCGGCGCCCTCGAGCCGGCGGCCGGTCGCCTTGAGGAAGACGTCGTCGAGCGACGGTCGCGAGACCGCGATCGCGCCCGCCCGGATCCCCGCGCGGTCGAGGCGGCGCACGATCTCGGCGATCGAGCCCGCCCCGTCCTGCAGGTACACGGCGAGCGCGTCGGCCTCGGCGACCACGCGCTCGAGGCCCGGCAGGTCGCCGATCACCGCCTCCGTCGCCGCGGCGTCCGCCCCGTCGAGGGCGAGCGTGACGACGTCGCGCCCGATCTCCGCCTTCAGGCGCTCGGGCGTGCCCTGCGCGACGATCTCGCCCGCGTCGATGATGGCCAGGCGGTCGCACAGGCGGTCGGCCTCCTCGAGGTACTGAGTGGTCAGGAAGACGGTGGTGCCGGCGTCGTTGATCCGGCGGACCTCCTCCCAGACGGTGAGCCGCGAGGCCGGGTCCAGGCCGGTCGTCGGCTCGTCCAGGAACAGCACCTGGGGCGAGTGGACGAGCGCGCTGGCCAGGTCGAGCCGGCGCTTCATGCCGCCCGAGTAGGTCTTGGTGCGCCGGTCGGCCGCCTCGGTGAGCCCGAGGAGCTCGAGCAGCTCGCGGGTACGCGCGCGGGCGTCCGCCCCCGTGATCCCGTACAGCCCGCACTGCAGCTCGAGCAGCTCGCGGCCCGTCTGCACCGGGTCGAGCCCGATCTCCTGGAGCGCGACGCCGATGCGCCGGCGCACCTCGGCCGGGTCGGCGACGACGTCCACGCCGGCCACGCGAGCCGCGCCGGCCGACGGCGGAAGCAGCGTGCACAGCATCCGCACCGTGGTCGTCTTTCCCGCGCCGTTGGGCCCGAGGAAGCCGAAGACCTCGCCCCGGGCGACGCTGAGGTCGATGCCGCGGACAGCTTCCACGCCGCCCTTGAAGGTGCGTCGCAGCGAGGTCGCCTCGACGGCCGGCGGGGACGAGGTGGCGCTCATGGGGCGGACATGTTCACAGCCGACCGCCGGTTATGCTCGGGCGTCGTGGGGCTCCTGAAGCCATGGAGGATGCCGCTGTATCCCCTGATCGTCGCGCGGGAGAAGCTCGCACGCGGCGAGCGGACTCGGGAGGTCGGGGGCGAGCCGGCGGTGATGGACGAGCCCCAGGGCGTGGCCGAGTACGACGCGTTCGGCACCGCGGGGGAGGTCGGGGTGCACGAGCTGAGCGCCCGCGCGATCAGTCGTCTGCTGCCCGAGGGCGGGACGCTGGTGGACCTCGGGTGCGGCTCGGGGCGGCTGCTGGCGCGCCTGGCCCGGGGCCGGCCCGACGCCCGGATCGTCGGGTTCGACCTGTCCGAGCCGATGCTCGACACCGCCCGCCGGCTGATGGAGCGCGAGGGCCTCGCCGAGCGCGTCGAGCTGCGGCGGGCCGACATCGCGACGTTCGACGCCGGCCTGTCCGAGGAGCCGGACGTCGTCAGCTGCAACTTCGCGCTGCACCACCTCCCGGACGAGGAGGTCGCGGGCCGGTGCCTGGAGGCGATCGCCCGGGTGCGCTCGCGCACGGGCTGCGCGGTGTGGATCTTCGACTTCGCGCGGCTGCGCCATCCCGGCTCGTGGCCGGCCGTGGCGTCGATGATCCGCTGGCCGGGCCCGGTCGTGCACAGCGACGCGATCGAGAGCGAGCGCGCGGCGTTCTCGGAGGCCGAGCTCATCCGGCTGATCGAGCGCAGCGGGCTGGACGACCTGCACCACGTGCGCTCGCGGCCGCTCGGCGAGAACCAGGCGCACTGGGCGGCCGGCCGCGACCGTCGCGCTCCGGTGACGGGCCTGTGGCGCCAGGTGCCCCTGCCCCGCGAGAGCCGCCTGGTGACCCGCCTCGCCCTGCAGTCGTTCCCCCGCTCGCTCGCGCAGACGTAGCCAGGCCCGCTCACTCGCGCCCGACGGCCTCGAGCGCCTCCTCGCGGGTCCGGAACCAGGCGGCCCGGACGACCTTTCCCGCGCGGATCGTGCTGCGCAACGGCACTTGACTGGGAGGACGAGCCGTGCGATTGTCGGAACATGATCCGCGAATGGGTTCTGGCGATCGCCGGCCTCCTCGCTCTGGCCGGGAGCGCGTCGGCGGCCGTGCCGGTCGTCGACATCGGGGCTCCGAGCGGCCCCCTGACCAGCGTGGCGGTGGGCAACGAGCTCGGGTGCCAGGTCAAGCACACCAGCGATACGGTGCTCGAGTTCTACCCGTCCAGCACGACGCCCGGGGACTGCGGCACGCTCCTGGCCGCCGGGGGCACGCTGTACGCGCCGGACTTCAACGCCCACGGCTCCACGGCGACCGACCCCGAGCTGGGCACCTACACGCCGCTGACCCCGGCGGGTCAGAGCGCTCGCACGGGCGCGGGCACGCCGGCGAGCCCGTTCCGCGTGGTGACCAACGCCACCGCGGGCGCCAGCGGCCTGGCGATCAGCCAGACCGACTCCTACGTGGTCGGCCAGGAGTCCTACCGGACCGACGTGACCGTGCGCAACAACGGCGGCGCGGCGCAGCCGATCGTCCTCTACCGCGCCGGCGACTGCTACCTGCAGAACGACGACGACGGCTTCGGCTTCACCGGGCCCAACAACGCAATCGGGTGCTCGGCCACGGCCAACAACTCCCCGCCCGGGCGCATCATCGAGTTCGTCCCGATCACGCCCGGCAGCAGCTTCCTCGAGGACGACTACGACGACGTGTGGAGGTCGATCGCCACCAAGGCGGCGTTCCCCAGCCGGTGCGAGCAGTGCGCCAACGACGTCGACAACGGAGCCGGCATCTCCTGGACGGCCACGCTCGCGCCGGGCCAGTCGGCCACGTTCTCGCACTTCACCACCTTCTCCCCGGCCGGGCGCTCCGGGCCCCCGCCGCCGGCGCCCGAGCCTGCGAACCCGGACATCGTGGCCGGACGGCTCCCGCGCTGCCTGTCCATCCCCTCGGTCGTGCGCAACCGCGTGTTCCAGGTGCGCGGCGTGGGGAGCGTCACGCTGAGGACCCGGCAGGTGGACAACCCGACGCTGCCGCTGCGCCTGTCGCTGACCACGACCGGAGCCGCGCGCATCGCCTCGGTCGTCTACACCGTGAACGGCCGGACCGTCTCGTCGGCCCGGGCCGCCAGCGTCGGGATCGGGAGCCTGCGGATCGGAGGCCGCTTCGTCAACTACGTGGTGGCCCGGGTCACGCTGACCAACGGCCGGCGGTTCTCGATCACGCAGCGGATGGTGATCCTGCGCTGCAGCGTCCCGCCCGTGACCTGCACCCGCCTGGCCAACCGGACCCGGATGCGCTGCGTGTCGCGGACCCCCGGCGCCGGGCGCCGCGTGCGGGTCACCGTCACCCGCTCGCCGACCGAGACCGGGCGCGGCTCGGCGACCGTCGTCCGCGGGCGCTACACGGTGAACCTGGTCTCGCGCACCGCGCTGGGCGCGGGCGTGTACGCCTACAAGGCGATCGTCACCACGACCCGCCGGGGCGAGCGCCTCCAGATGATCCGCAACGTGCGGGTCCGCTAGGCGGCCGCGTCAGCGCTTCTTCGCCGCGCCCGACCTCGTGGTCCGGCGCGACGTGGGCCGCGCGGTCGCCTTCGCGCGCGGCTTGGCCTTCGTCGCGGTCGCCTTGGTCCGCGGCTTGGCCTTCGAAGCGGCAGCCGTGGTGCGCGGCTTGGCCTTCGAAGCGGCCGCCTTGGTGCGCGGCTTGGCCTTCGTCGCGGTCGCCTTGGTCCGCGACTTGGCCTTCGAAGCGGCAGCCTTGGCCCGCGGCTTCGCCTTCGCGGCAACAGACTTGGCCCGCGGCTTGGCCTTCGCGGCCGCCGCCTTGGCCCGCGGCTTCGCGGAGCGGGTGCGCGACGAGGACTTCGTCGCGGCCTCGGCGCGGTCGGCCACCGACTCGGCGGCGCTGCGGACGGTCTTCCCGGCGGCCTTGGCCGCCTTGGCCAGGTTCTTGCCGGCGGCCTTGGCCGCCGCGGTCGCGTCCTGGCCGCTGGACTTCGCGGCGCTGCGCTTGCGGGTGGCCGCCGCCTTCTTCGCGGCGGCGCTTCGCTGAGCCTTGGTCTGAGCCATCTCTCTCCCTCTCGAGCTTTACGGCGCAGACTCTCTCACGTCCGGCGAGTCGCGTGCCGTGCGACGGTCTGCACACCCAGCCCCCGAACGAGAGGAGTCAGGTCATGGCGCTGCACCAGAGGATCACCCCGAACCTGTGGTTCGACACCCAGGCCGAGGAGGCGGCGGAGCTCTACACGTCGGTGTTCCCGAGCTCGCGCATCGTCAGCGTGTCGCGCTACACGGAATCGAGCCCGGGCGAGACCGGGACCGTGATGACGGTCGAGTTCGAGCTGGAGGGCCAGCGGTTCGTGGCCATCAACGGCGGCCCCAGGTTCACCTTCGACGAGGCCGTCTCCTTCGGGATCGCCTGCGAGTCCCAGGACGAGGTCGACTACTACTGGGAGCGCCTGAGCGAGGGCGGCGAGGAGGGCCCGTGCGGCTGGCTCAAGGACCGCTTCGGGCTGTCCTGGCAGGTCGTGCCGACGGGGATGGAGGAGCTGTTCAACGACCCCGACCCCAGGCGCGCCGACCGCGCGATGCAGGCGATGCTCAAGATGCGCAAGCTCGACGTCGCCGCCCTGCGGCGCGCGGCCGACGGCGCCGACGTCCCCGGCTGAGCGCTTCCGCCTACCGCCGCCGCGTGCGGTCGCGCAGCGTCAGCACCGCGATCCCCACCACCACCACGAGCATCGGCCCGAAGAAGGGCAGGGCCGAGAGCAGCCCGTGGTGCGCCATCACCGTCACGGGGTCACCGGGGCCGGCGAGGTCTCGATGCGGGCCTCCGGGCGCCGCCCGCTCGGCGGCCCGCCGCCGCCCGGGCCGGCGTGGATGGCCAGGCGGTGCAGGCCCCAGGCCAGCAGCGCGAGCAGGCCGAGGGCGATCGCGGCCACCACCGCGTAGGCCAGCGCCCAGGCCGCCCCGCCGCCGCCCGTCTGCTCGCGCAGCAGGATCTCGGGCTCGGCGACGAACTCGCGCGTGAAGCGCGGCGGCGCCGGGATCTCCCTGGCCGGGATCGCCGCGTCCGCCGGCATGTAGACCGGGACGATCGCCAGCTCGCGGCCCGTGTGCAGGCGGATCAGCGACTTCCAGTTGCCGTGCAACGGGACCGGCTCGGGCGTGCGGTAGCGGCCGGGCCCGGCCGCCTCCAGCGGCTCGACCATGCTGCCGCCGCCCTGCCACGCGGTCACGGTCAGCCACTCGGCGTCCTTCGCGGCGTCCGGCGGGTCGAGGGTGACCAGCAGGTTGGCCTCGCGCTCGGCCCCGCCGCGCACGTCGGTGAGCTGCACCTGGGCGCGCACGGGCGGGCCGGTCGGGTCGTCGCGCAGCGCGTAGACGACCATCACGGCGAGGGCCGCGGCGGCGCCCACGGCGAGCGGGCGCAGGACCGGCGGGCGGCGCACCTCGTCCGCCGCCAAGCGCGAGCCGACCCAGGCGCCGAGCAGGCCACCGACCATCGCCATCGCGAAGCCGAGCAGCGCGCCCTCGGGGAGCAGCTCGGCGGGCCACGGCTGGTGCATCGCCAGGTGGCTCCAGCCCCATTCGGAGGCGAGCCCAACGGTCCCGATGCCCAAGCCGGACAGCGCCCCAAAGGCCAGCGGACGGGTGACGAAGCGCAGCGCCACCGCCTCGACGACCAGGGCCTCGACCACGTACAGCGGCATCGCCGGCGTCGTCTGGCCCAGGACCGGCCCGATCGTGACCGAGAGGAGCCCGCGCACGAGGAGGAAGAAGGCAACGGCGAGCAGCGCCGAGCCGCGGCCCAGGAACATCCGCGTGGCCACGAGCCCCACGCCGGCGGCCAGCATGATCAGCATCGGGTGAAACACGAAGCGGAACTGCGGGACGCTGAAGTCGAACTCCGCCTGGAAGGTGGACAGGGCGATCAGCAGGCCCCCGGGCAGCGAGGCCTTCTGCGCCCCCCGCGCCCACGTCATCTGACGGTCGGGGTGCCCGGCGGCGGCGTTGGCGCGGCTCGCCTCGATCAGCAGCACCGACAGGCCGATGAGCGTCATCGACGCGCCGCCGATCAGCATCAGGTGGGTGGGGCCCCAGAGCGTGACGTCCTGCCCGAACAGCCGGTGCCAGACGTCGTCGAGCGGGAACCCGATCAGGCTGAAGGCGCCGCAGGCCAGGATGAGGACCCCGCCCAGGGGCGCGTACCAGCCCTCCTGGATGCGGATCGCCGTCGGGCCGGTCCGCTCGCGCGGGAGGATCATGGCCAGGAAGCCCGCGGCGAAGATCCCGAACAGCCCGAAGAGGATGAAGTAGTGCGCGGGGTTGGCCAGCGGGCCGGCGTCGCGGCCCTCGTCGATGTGCAGGGAGATGTCCCAGTACATCCCGAACACGGCCACGAGCAGCGAGCCGGTGGCCAGCCCCACGGGCAGGGCGGCCCAGCCGGGCAGGCCGGACACGCGCTGCGAGAACGCGGACAGGCCGGCCAGGATCTGCGTGCGCCCCGTGCGGTGGGCGATGCCCAGCCCCACCAGGAGGGCGGTCATGACGGTCGCGCCCGCGGTGGCGCCGACGACCTCGGCTATCGCGGCGCCGCCGGCGGGCTCGTCCGCCGCGGCGAAGGGAAGTGCGTTCATCTGGGCCTCCGGATCGTTACGTCGGGCTATGTTACCTAAATCGAGGGAACGTCAATCGTGGTATTTCTGTGGGCGTGCCCGACGCCCCCGCCGGCCGCCTGACCATCGAGGAGCTCGCGCAGGCGACCGGGATGACCGTGCGCAACATCCGCAACCACCAGTCTCGCGGGCTGGTGCCGCCGCCGGAGGTGGTGGCGCGCAAGGGGTTCTACGGCCCCCAGCACGTCGAGCGGCTCAACCTCATCCGCGAGATGCAGGCCGACGGGTTCAACCTGTCGGCGATCGGCCGCCTGCTCGCGGGCGGCGAGGACGACCTGGTCCGCGTGCGCCGCGCCGTCAGCGCCCCGCTGGAGGCGGAGTCGCCGGAGATCGTCACCGCGCAGGAGCTGACCGAGCGCTTCGGCACGCCGGACCCCCGGACGCTCGTCAAGGCCGAGCAGCTCGAGATCCTCGTGCCGCTGGGCGACGGGCGCTACGAGGTGCCCAGCCCGTCGCTGCTGCGCGCGGCGACCGAGGCGGTGGAGCGCGGCATCGACGTCGGCTCGGCGCTGGCGGCGGTCGAGCGCATCCGCGACCGCTGCGAGTCGATCTCGCGCACGTTCGTGCGGCTGTTCCTGGAGGAGCTGTGGAAGCCGGTCCGCTCGTCGCCCGGGGGCGAGGGCCGCTGGCCGGAGATCGCCGAGGCCATCGAGGCGCTGCGCCCCGTGGCGTCGCAGACCGTGCTCGCCGTGTTCAAGCAGACGATGGCCTCGGAGATTGAGGCCGCGTTCGCGCGCGAGCTGGACCGGCTGGCGCGGGGCGGTCGCAAGCGCTGACTATCCTGCAACTCGCCCACCTTCGGCCCTGGGCGGCGTTACAACAGGGACAAGACTTCAAGGGAGAACGCATGAAGAGAGCAATCATTCCCGCGGTCGCCGGCCTCCTGGCCCTGGCCGCGCCCACCTTCGCCCACCATCGCCCGAGCCACACCGGCGGGCCCGGCGACTCGAGCGCCCTGACCGCCGCCGCGAACCCGTTCGTGCTGACGTTCGGGGCCTCGACGGTCGTGTCCGGCCGCCTCACGGGCGCCAACAACGCCGGGCAGCGCGTCACGCTGGCCGAGGATCCGTTCCCCTACGACGGTGCCTTCACCGACGTCTCGACCACGACGACGGCCAACTCGGGCAACTACGCCTTCCCGCGCCTCGTGCCCGCGAGCAATCGCAACTACCGGGTCACGGTGCGCGGCGAGCAGACGTTCACGGGCGCCCGGGTGCGCCTGCGCGTCTCGCTGGGGCTGAGCGACTTCACGCCCGTTCGCGGGCAGCGCGTGCGCTTCAGCGGCTTCGTCTCGCCCAAGCACGACGGGCGCACGGTGATCATCCAGCGGCGCACGTCGACCGGGACCTGGGCCTTCGTGCGGCGCACGCTTCTGCGCGCCACCACGGGCAACCGGTCGCGGTACTCGACCGTGCTGAGGGTCTTCCGCAGCGGGTCGTACCGCGCCCGCTCGGGCACCGACGGCGACCACCTGACCGGGACGAGCACCACACGTACGGCGCGGGTCGGCTAACCGCACCATTGGCGGGTCATCGCCCGCGGCGTACATACTGCCGCGGGTGGACCTGCTCGAGCGCACGAACCAGCTGCTGATCGCCTACCAGGGCTCCGACATCCCGGCGCTTCAGCAGCTGGTCGCGCCCGACGTCCGCATCCGCCCCCTGTCGACCACGACGCTCGAGCCGGGACCGGCCTACGACGGGGCCGAGGGGATCGAGCAATGGGTCCGCGACCTCGAGCGCAGCGACCGCGACTTCCAGCCCGCCGTCACGGGCATCGAGCCGCACGGGCGCAAGGTGCTGGTGCTGGGCTGCGTGTACGCGGCCTCGGCCGGCGGCCCGCTCGAGCGCACCGAGGCGGCGTGGGTGTTCGGCTTCGGAGAGGACGACCGCCTGGCCTCGATGCAGGCCTACCGCGACCACGAAGAGGCGCGAAGGGACGCCCTGACGCCGTAGGATTGACGGCGATGAGGGGGGTCCTGGCAGCCGCACTGAGCGCCGCCGCGCTGGCGCTGGGCGCCGCACCGGCGCTGGCCGCCGGGACCGAGGGCCCGCCCGAGCGCCCGGACACCGTGCAGGTCATGTTCGTCGGCAACAACTGGGACGGCACGGCCGACGTCGTCGACGCGCACACCTACCGGCGCCTGGCGCGGATCGACACCATCCCCGACCGCGACGAGCGCCTGCGCGAGATCTTCGCCAACCCGGTGCGGAGCGGGTTCTTCCTGGCCATCCGCGAGCAGGTCGGCGAGGGCCACGACCAGTTCACCGACGACATGTTCACCTCGCACGACGGGCGTTTCGTCTACGTCTCGCGGCCCTCGTTCGCCGACGTGGTGGGGATCGACCTGGCCACCCGCAAGATCGTGTGGCGCTTCCCGATGGAGGGCCAGCGATCGGATCACATGGGCATCTCGCCCGACGGGCGGCGCGTGCTGGTCTCGGACTCCACCGCCAACAAGGTGCACGAGCTCGACGCCGCGACCGGCCGCAAGACGGGCGAGTTCGCCTCGGGCGACTCCCCGCACGAGAACAACTACACGCGCGACGGCAAGACGATCTTCCACGCCAGCATCGGCCGCGTCTACACGCCCACCGACCGCTCGGAGCTCGGCTTCACCCGCGACACTTCCAAGGGCGCGCGCCACTTCCAGATGGTGCAGACCGAGGGCCTGCGGATCCTCAAGCGCTGGGACATGGGGGCCAAGCTGCGCGAGGCGGGACACGAGGGGATGGAGTCGGCGGTGCGCCCGATGGCCATCGACCCCAGCGAGACGCAGGTCTACGCGCAGGTCTCCTTCCACCACGGGTTCGTGGAGTTCGACGTGCCGCGCGAGCGCGTGCTGCGCGTGGCCCACCTCCCGCTCAGCGAGGAGGCCAAGCGCCTGCAGCGCGAGGACTACCTGCTGGACTCCGCCCACCACGGCCTGGCCATGAACGAGGAGGGCACCAAGCTGTGCGTGGCCGGGACGATGTCGGACTACGCGGCGATCGTCTCGCGCGCCACGTTCGGCTACAAGCTCTTCGAGGGGATCTCCAAGCCGTACTGGTCGACCAACGGGCCGCGCGGCACGTGCTGGATCTCCTCCAGCGGCGGCGACAAGGTGGTGATCGTCGACTACCACCGCGAGCGCAAGGTGGCCGAGGTGCCGGTGGGCGACCACCCGCAGCGCGTGCGCCTCGGCGCGGTGCAGCGCTCGCTGATCCCCGGGCTGCCCTTGCCCCCGGGCGTGCGCGACCGCCGCGCGCCGTTCCTCGCCGTGCTGGGCATGTACCGCCGCTGCCAGCGCCGGAGCTTCTCGGTGCGGATCCGCATCCGCGAGCAGTCCGCCCTGCGCCTGGCCGACGTATGGCTGGGCTCGCAGCGCCTGCGGCGCACGCGCCGAAAGAGCTTCCGCGTCCGCATCCCCGTGCCGCACCTGCGGCCGGGCATCCATCGCGTGCGGTTCCGCGCCGTCGACGCGTCGGGCAACGTGAAGTGGCGCACGCGGCTGCTGCGCCGCTGCGGCTAGGCGCCGTCCGTCCCCCTAACGGGAAACGTGCAAATTGAGGACAATGAGCACATGGGAACGGGACGCGAGGAGCGGCTGGCCAGCAACGAGGCCCTGTTCCGCTTCGCCAACGAGCGCATGGCGGGCTGGGAGGAGCGCCACGAGGATCGGGAGAGCGAGCTGTACTTCTGCGAGTGCGCCGACCCCGACTGCCGCGAGAAGGTCTCGCTCACCAACGCCGAGTACGAGTCGGTCCGCTCCAGCTCGCGTCAGTTCTTCGTGCTGCCCGGCCACGAGCAGCCCGAGGTGGAGAGCGTGGTGGACCAGTACGAGGGCTGGCTGGTCGTGCGCAAGCCCGAGAGCGTGGCCGAGGTCGTGGACCCGACCGACCCGCGCGACGCCGGTCCCTGACGGCTAGGCCGGGCGCCAGTCGGCGCGGATGAGGATCGTCGTGCCGCAGGACCCGTAGGGCCCGGTGAAGTTCTCCTGCCCCGGCCGCACCGCGGGGAACCAGCCGCCGCTGCAGTTGCCCGAGCCGTCGGGGGCGACGTGGGCCGGGATCGGGGTGAACCGGTTCTCCATCGTCAGGAACAGGCTGTCGAAGGAGTAGATCCGCGATTGGCTGTTGAACCTGACCGAGACGGGGAGCGAGACCGGCACGCTCGTGATGGCGTTGCGGCGCGGGGTGAAGACCCGGGACTGGCGGCGCCCGATGCAGCACGCCGCCTCGCCGGAGTTCTCGCGGCGCAGCGACTGGAGGATGGCGATCCGCATCGGCCCGGTGCGGTTGCCGACCTTGACCAGGACGCGAACGATCCGGCCGTTGCCCGGGACGACCATCCCCTCGCGCGGGTTGAACAGCGCGCCGCTCGTCGTCCAGCTGCAGGACGGCACGGCCTGGAACGGGACCAGGCTCTGGCAGCTGTGGGTGTTGTTGGCCGCCCGGCTGAGGTTCGCGCCGAAGAAGCGCGCGTGCGCGGCGGGAGCCGCGGCCAGGAGGACGAGCAGAGCCGCGGCGAGGGCGATCCGGTGACGGGCGTCCATGCCCATGCGCCAACCGTACCTCACCGGGGGGCCGGCGTGGGGGGACTTCATGCGGCGCGCATGAGCTCGTCGAGGCGCCGGTGGGCCAGGCCGACGGCCATCGCCCCCTCCCCCACGGCTCCGGCCACGCGCTTGGTCGAGCCGTGGCGCACGTCGCCCGCGGCGAACAGCCCGGGAACGCTCGTCTCCAGGGCCAGGGGGTCGCGGTCCAGGGGCCAGGCCTCGGGACGCCGCCCGGCCTCCAGCAGGTCGGGACCCGTGAGGACGAACCCCGCGCGGTCCAGGCGCACGCCGCTCGCCTCGGCCCAGCCCGTGCGCGGGACGCCGCCCAGGCACAGGAACATCACGCGTACGGGCAGGGACTCCGGCTCGCCGTCGGCCTCGCGGACCTCGACCGCGCGCAGCCAGCCGTCCGCGGTGTCGATCCCCTCGACCTCGGTGCGCAGCCGCACCTCGATCCGCGGGCTGTCGCGGATCCGCTCCACCAGGTAGGCCGACATCGACTTCTCGAGGCGGTCGCCGCGCACGAGCATCGTCACGTGCGCGCCCGCGTCGGCGAGGTGCATCACGGCCTGGCCGGCGGAGTTCCCGGCCCCCACCACGGCGACCCGGTCTCCCGCGCACTGGGCGGCCTCGCTGCGCCCGGCGCCGTAGTAGACCCCGCGGTCCAGCACCTCCTCGATCCCGGGCACGTCGAGGCGGCGCCACACCATCCCGGGAGCGGCGATCACCACCGTCGCCTGGACCCAGGCGCCGCCCGCGACCTCCAGCTCGAACGGGCCGCCGTCGGCGCGGCGGCTGCCGGTGACGCCGCGCAGCAGGACCAGCTCGGCCCCGAAGCGCTCCGCCTGGCGGCCGGCCAGCCGGGCCAGCTCGGCGCCGCCGATGCCCTCGGGAAAGCCGAAGAAGTTCTCGATCATCGAGGTGTGCGATGCCTGGCCTCCCGGGACGTCGGCCTCCACGACCAGCGTCGACAGGCCGTCGGAGGCGGCGTAGACCGCCGCGCCCAGGCCGGCCGGGCCGGCCCCGACGATCGCCAGGTCGTAGCGCTCGCGCGCCGGGCCCTGGTTGATGCGCCACGCCTCGCCCAGGCGCTCCAGCGTGGCGCCGGCCAGCACCTCGCCCGTCTGCTCGATCAGGACCGGGAGCTCGGCGCCGGGCACCCGGTGGCGCGCCAGCAGCTCGTCGGCCGCCGGCGTGCCCGCCTCGACCCATTCGTAGGGCTGCGCGGTCCGGGTCAGCAGGTCGCGCAGCCGGTGGTGCTCGGGGATCAGCCGCCGGCCGACGACGGTGACCGTGGGCCGGACCGGGGTCACGCCGCGGCGCGGGTGTCCTGGGGCATGGCCCCAGTATCGCGCCGCGGCGTGCCGGCGGCTACGCCCCGTTCTTGCGCTGCGCCTTGGCGCGCGCGGCAGCGGAGCGCAGCCGGCGCGCCTCGTCGCGCGCGGTCAGCGCCGCCTCCTTGTCCTCCAGCGCCTCGGACTTGGCGTCCAGGGCGTCCAGCCGCGAGCGCTTGGCCCGGTCGGCCGCGGACGCCTTGTTCTCGGCCGCGGCGCGTGACGCCTTCTCCTTGCGCCGCTGCGCGGCCTGCCCGGCCTGCGCCTTGGTCCGGTCGCGCCGGGTCCGTGCCGCCTCGCGCTTGCGCTCGGCCTCGCGCTCGGCCCGCTCGCGGGTCTCGACGGCCTCCTCGCGGCGAGCGTCCAGGCGCTCGTCGCCGCGCTCGGACACGTCCTGTGCCCGGGCGCGCAGCTCCAGGGCCTCGGCGCGGCGCTCCGCGGCCTCGGTCCGGCGCTGGGCGTCCTCGCGCAGCACGGCGTCGCCGAGCAGCGTCCCGGCCAGGGCGCGGAACGTCGCGTCGGCACGGTCCAGCGCCAGCCCGGCGGACGCCGCGGGCCCGGTGGAGCCGTTACCGCCGCCGGCCATGGCGATGAGGAGGTCGGCGGGCAGGCGGGCCAGCCGCACCGAGCCGCCGACGGTCATGCGGGTGATGGCGCGCAGCATCAGCGACCGCCTTCCGGGTCGAGGTTGTTCGGGGGCAGCATCAGCGACCGCCTTCCGGGTCGATCGCGTCGGCGGCCGCCTCGGCAGCGCGGGCTCGGCGCTCCAGCTCGGCCGCCGTGCGGGCGTCGGCGTCGTGCTCGACCGCGCCCTGACGCTCGCGGGCCTCGGCCACGGTCTCGCCGGTGTCCTCGCGCGCGTTGGCGCCCGCGATCTCCTCGCGCGCCCGCTCGTCGGCGGCGCGCTGGGCCTGCGCGCGGTCGGCCTCGGCCGCGGCCTCGCGGTCCTGGGCCTCGACCTCGGCGCGCAGCTGCTCGCGCTCGGCCTCGGTCTGCGCCTTGTCCTCCTCTAGCTCGGCCTCGGCCTCGGCCTCGCGGGCCTGCGCCTGGTGGGCGGCGGCCTCGCGCTCGGCGTCGACCTCCGCCTGCTGGAGGCGTCCCTCGCGGGCCAGCTGGTCGTCGCCGAGCACGGAGCCGGCCGCCTCCTTGACGGTGCCGGCCACCCGGCCCAGCGCGCCGCCGGCCACCCGCTCTGGGGTGTCTGGTTCGGTCATGCGTGTCTCCTGTCGTCAGAGCGGGCGCGCCGACAGCCGGCGCGCCCGATTCCTTAGGGATGCCCGAACCGAGGCCCGTCTAAGCGCCGGTCACGCGATCGAGGAAGTCCGCCGTGTCGGCCAGGACCTCCTCGCGGTTGGTCTCGAAGAAGATCTCGTGGCGCGCGCCGGGGTAGTGGCGCTCCTCCACGTCGGCGCTGCGCAGCAGCGCGATCCCCCGGGCGGTGTCCTCCAGGCGCACCAGCTCGTCGCCCTCGCCGTGCTGCCAGAGCACCGGGCCGGTCAGGCGGTCGGCGTCCAGCGCGACGTCGAGCATCCCCAGGGCCAGGGCGGCCAGGGTGAGGCGCTTGAACGGCCCGTGCCAGACCAGCGGGTCCTCGGCGTAGTCGCGCTGCACGGCCTCGTCGCGCGACAGGACGCGGGGGTCGATCGGGTCGTCCGGGATCGCGTCGAGCGCCAGCAGCTGGGCGATCGGGCTCGTGCCGATGACCGGCGCGGACAGCACGAGGCCGTCCAGCTCGCCGGGGTGCAGCTCGCCGTAGCGCGTGGCGATGAGCCCGCCCATCGAGTGCCCGACCATGGCCACCGGCAGCTCGGGTCGCGCCTCGCGCGCGCGCTGCACGACCGTGTGGACGTCCGCGGCCAGGCCGTCGAGCGACGCGACCAGCGCGCGCTCGCCCCCCGAGCGCCCGTGGCCGCCGTGGTCCAGTCCCCACACCTCCGCCCCGCGCTCGCCCAGGACCGAGGCCACGCCCTCGTAGCGCCCGACGTGCTCGCCGTAGCCGTGCACGAGGACGACGACGCGCGCGGGATCCGGGTGCTCCCAGCGGCGCACGTGCAGCGCGCCCACGTGTCCCGTCACGGTCTCCTCGGCCATCGGCGCCATTGTGTCAGCCGGGCGCGGGACGGGCTCGGCATGGCGCTACATTTTCACGAGTGCAAACCGTCCCGCTGCACGACTCGATCGAGAGCCTGGACTACTGGCGCCGGCGCCGCGCCCGCCTGCCCTGGCACCGCCGCGCCGCCCGCCGCGAGGCCGCCCGGATGGCCGTGCGCTGGGAGCGCCGCGTCCGCGCGGCGCTGCGCCAGCCCGACGCGCCGCCGTCCGTCCGCTTCGCCGCCGCCCGGCTCGTCGCCAGCTGCACGCTGACGCGCTGGGCGCGCCGCGCCGGCGCCGCGGTGCTCGTGACGGCGGCGGTATCCGGCGTGGCCGCCGGGGCCACGCTGGTCCTGATCCTCCAGGCT
>DATLOP010000041.1:0-8383 GCA_035536255.1 Solirubrobacteraceae bacterium | reverse complement strand
CGGCCCATATAGCCCGCCTGCCCTTAGGAGTCTTCACCCATGTCTTCGCAGTCCTTCGCCGATCTCGGCGTGTCCTCACCCGTAGTCAGCGCTCTGACCGCCCGCGGCTTCAGCGCGCCGTTCGCCATCCAAAACCTGGTGATCGCCGACGTCCTCGCCGGCCGCGACGTCCTCCTGAAGGCCCCGACGGGCTCGGGCAAGACGCTCGCGTTCGGGATCCCGCTCGTGCAGCGGATCGAATCCGACGGGCCCCGTCCGGCATCGCTCGTGCTCGCGCCCACGCGCGAGCTGGCGAGCCAGATCGTCGACGAGCTGCGCGACGTCTGCCACGCCCGCGCCCTGTCGGTGGCCGCCATCTACGGCGGCGCCAGCCTGGAGAAGCAGAGCCGCGCCGCGCGCAAGGCGCACATCCTCGTCGCCACGCCGGGCCGCCTGGAGGACCTGATCGAGCGCGGCGCGGTGTCGCTGCGCCGGGTGCGGGTCCTCGTCCTGGACGAGGCTGACCGGATGCTCGACATGGGCTTCCGCCCGCCGGTCGACCGCATCGTGGCCGACATCCCGCGCGACCGCCAGACGCTGTTCTTCTCGGCCACGCTGGACGGCGAGGTCGGCCGCCTGGCCGACCGCTACACGCGCGACGCGCGCCGCCACGAGCACGCCCACTCGGCGCAGCAGCGCGGCGACATCGAGCACCGGTTCGTCGGCGTGCGCCACGAGGCCAAGCTGGACGCACTCGTGCGCGAGCTGCGCGACACCGAGGGCGGCCGGACGCTGGTCTTCGTGCGCACCAAGCGCGGCGCGGACCGGCTGGTCAAGCGCCTGCGCGGCCAGAGCGTCGAGGCCGTCGCCATGCACGGCGACAAGACCCAGTCCCAGCGCGAGAAGGCGCTGGCGCGCTTCGAGCGCGGCGGCGTCGACACCCTGGTGGCCACCGACGTGGCGGCCCGCGGCCTGGACGTCGACGGCATCACGCACGTCATCAACTTCGACGCTCCGGGCGACCACGACGACTACGTGCACCGCGTCGGGCGCACCGGCCGCGCCGGGCGCACGGGCGTGGGCATCACGTTCGTCATGCACGACCAGGCGCGCGACGTCGAGAAGATCGCCCACCACCTGTCGCTGCACTCCGAGTTCGGGCGCTCCGGGCTGGCGTCGCGCACCGCCCCCGTCCACGGGCAGCGCCCGTCGGGCCGCTCGGGCCGCCGTCCCCAGCGCCAGCGCGCGGGCCGGCGTCGCTGACCGGGCGGCTCTATGACCGCCACCCGCGAGGACCTGCGCAACGTCGCCATCGTTGCCCACGTCGACCACGGCAAGACGACGCTGGTCGACGCGATGCTGTGGCAGTCGGGCGCCTTCCGCGCCAACCAGGACGTGGCCGAGCGGGTCATGGACTCGCACGACCTCGAGCGCGAGAAGGGCATCACGATCCTGGCCAAGAACACGGCGGTGCGGCACGCCGGCGTCAAGCTGAACATCGTGGACACGCCCGGCCACGCCGACTTCGGCGGCGAGGTCGAGCGCGGGCTGACGATGGTCGACGGGGTGCTGCTGCTGGTCGACGCCAGCGAGGGGCCGCTGCCCCAGACGCGCTTCGTGCTGCGCAAGGCGCTGGAGTCGCGCCTGCCGGTCATCCTCGTCGTCAACAAGGTGGACCGGCCCGACGCGCGGATCGGGGAGGTGGTGGACGAGGTCTACGAGCTGTTCCTCGACCTCGACGCCGACGAGGAGCAGATCGAGTTCCCCATCGTCTACTGCAACGCGCGCGAGGGACGGGCGTCGCTGGACCCCGGCGTGACCGGCGAGGACCTGCGTCCGCTGCTGGACCTGCTGGTCGAGCGGATCCCCGCGCCGTCGTTCGAGCCGGATCACCCGCTGCAGGCCCACGTCACGAACCTCGACGCCTCCGCCTACGTGGGACGCCTGGCGCTGTGCCGGGTGCGCAACGGGACGATCCGCCGCGGCGCGCCCGTCGCCTGGTGCCGCGCCGACGGGACGGTCGAGCCGGTGACGGTGAACGAGCTGTACGTGACCGAGGCGCTGGACCGCGTCGAGGCCGCGGAGGCCGGCCCGGGCGAGATCATCGCGGTGGCGGGGATCCCGGAGATCACGATCGGCGAGACGCTGGCCGACCCCGACGACCCCTGCGCGCTGCCGGTCATCACCGTGGACGAGCCCTCGCTGTCGGTGACGATCGGGATCAACACCTCGCCGCTGGCCGGCCAGGACGGCTCGCGGTTGACGGCGCGCCAGGTCCGCGCCCGGCTGGACTCCGAGCTGGTGGGCAACGTCTCGCTGCGCGTGCACGACACCGAGCGCCCGGACGCCTGGGAGGTCCAGGGCCGCGGCGAGCTGCAGCTCGCGGTGCTGGTGGAGATCATGCGCCGCGAGGGCTTCGAGCTGACGGTCGGCCAGCCGCAGGTCGTGACACGGGAGGTGGACGGCCGGGTCCACGAGCCCCTCGAGCGGGTGGCGATCGACGCGCCGGAGGAGTACGTCGGCGTGATCACCCAGCTGCTGGCGCTGCGCAAGGGCGCCATGGAGCAGATGGTCAACCACGGGACGGGCCGGGTGCGCATGGAGTACCTGGTGCCGGCGCGGGGTCTGATCGGGTTTCGCACCGAGTTCCTCACCGAGACGCGCGGGACCGGGCTGCTGCACCACGTCTTCGACCGCTGGGCGCCGTGGGCGGGCGAGGTCCGCACGCGTCCGACCGGCGCCCTGGTGGCCGACCGCCGCGGGGTCACGGCCCAGTTCGCGCTGATGAACCTCCAGGAGCGCGGGACGCTGTTCGTGGGGCCCGGCGAGGAGGTCTACGAGGGGATGATCGTGGGCGAGAACGCCCGCGGCGAGGACCTCGACGTCAACGCGGTCAAGGAGAAGCACCTGACCAACATCCGCTCCTCCACGGCCGAGCAGCTCGTCCGCCTCGTCCCCCACCGCCAGCTCTCGCTCGACCAGGCGATGGAGTTCCTGCGCGAGGACGAGTGCATCGAGGTCACCCCCGCCACGGTCCGCCTGCGCAAGGTGCACCTCTCGAAGGTCGACCGCACCCGCGCCGCCCGCCGGACCAAGAGCGCCGCCACGACCTGACCGGCCCATGGGACCGATAAGATGCAAACCGAGCGAGACCTGTGACAGATCTCGCGGCACACTCGATGACCGACCATGCCCCGCACGACCTGGACGGATGATCGCATCGACGATCTCGAGACACGCATCGACCGCCGGTTCGACCGCGTAGACGCCGACATCGCGCAGCTGCGCAACGAGATGACCGCGGGCTTCGCCGAGTTGCGCGGTGAGATCGCCGCCCTGAACGAGAGCCTGAACGCGCGCATCACCCAGATCCTGCTCGGGCTCTGCATCGCGCTGATCGGTGGGACCGCGGCCGTGCTGGCGGCGGTCGCCCTCTAGGAGGGCGCCTCAGGCCGTCGCGGCGGCGCGTTCGCGGGCCGCGAGCTCGGCGATGCGGGCGCGGTGGGCGCCCCCGGCGCCGAGGAAGGCGCTGTCGAGCTGGGCGCGCTTGAACAGCCAGTGGACGTCGGCCTCCCAGGTGAACCCGATTCCGCCGTGCAGCTGGATCGCCGACGCCGTCGTGGCGCGGCCGGCGTCGCTGCACCACGCCTTGGCCATCGCCGCGGCCATCGGCAGCTTGGCCGGGTCGGCATCGGCGGTCCACGCCGCGTAGTAGGCGGCCGAGCGGCCGCCCTCGGTGTCGAGCAGCATCTGGGCGGCGCGGTGCTGGACGGCCTGGAAGGTCCCCACCGGCACGCCGAACTGCTTGCGCTCCTTGACGTACTCCAGGCTCATGTCCAGCGCGCGCTGGGACAGCCCGACCAGCTCGGCCGAGACGGCGGCCAGGCCGCGGTCGATCGCGGCGCCGACGTCGCCCTCCAGCGGCTCGCCGCCGGCCGGGACGCGCCCGTAACGCCGCGTCGGGTCGATGGACTCGACCGGCTCGACGGCGGCGCCGTCGGACACCGTGCCGGTCCGCTCGACCAGGTCCACGAGGACGACGACGTCGGCACCGGGAGCGTCGGGAACGAGCTCGGCGAAGCCGTCCGCGGCGGAGCTCGAGCCGTCGCTCGGGGATCCCGACCCGCCGGCAGAGTCGCTCACGGCCCCCAGGGCGCCGCGCAGCTCGCCGGAGGCCAGGCCCGGCAGCCAGCGCTCGCGCTGGGCGTCGGAGCCCGCGTGCTCGAGCGCGCCCGCGGCGAGCACGCTGCCCAGGAACGGGGTGGCGGCGCAGGCATAGCCCAGCTCCTCCAGCAGCGCCGCCAGCTCGACCGCGCCCAGGCCCTGGCCGCCGTGCTCCTCGGCCACGGCGATCCCCGGCCAGCCCAGCTCCGACAGCTCCTTCCAAAGCGCGTCGTCGCGGCCCGTCTCGGCGGCGGCGCGGACCTTCTCCCAGCTCGAGCGCGCGCCCAGCAGGTCGTGCGCGGTGCGCTTGATCTCCCCCTGGTCGTCGGTGAGCGTGAAGCGCACGGCTAACGCCCCGCCCGCGGGAGTCCGAGCACGCGCTCGGCGACGATGTTCTTGAGGATCTCGGTCGTGCCGCCCTCGATCGAGTTGCCGCGCGCGCGCAGCAGCTCGTAGGCCCACGGGCCGCCCGCGGTCAGGGCCTCGGGCCCCACGACGTCCGCTGCGAACTGGGTGAGCAGCTGGTTGGTGTCCGACCACAGCCACTTGACCAGCGAGCCCTCGGGGCCCGGCTGGCCGTACTGCTCGATCACGCTAAGCCCGCGGTACGCGGTGAGGCGCAGGATCTCGGTGCGCACGTGCAGGTCGGCGAGCCGGTCGGCCACCCGCGGGTCGTCGAGCGCCCCGCTCGCCGCCGCCTCGTCCATCAGCTCGTCCAGGAGCTGGCGCAGCCGGACCTGGAGGAAGAACCCGAGGCCGGCGCGCTCGTTCATCAGCGTGGTCAGCGCCACCTTCCAGCCGTTGCCCACGCCCCCGATCACGTTCGCGCCGGGGATCCGCGCCTCCTCGATGAACAGCTCGTTGAACTCGGCCTCCCCCGTGATCTGCACCAGCGGGCGGACCTGGACCTCCTCCTGCTCCATGTCCATGAGGAAGTAGGTGAGGCCCTTGTGCTTGGCCGCCCCGGAGTCGGTGCGCGCGACGAGCATGCACCACTTGGCGATCTGCGCGCCGCTGGTCCACACCTTCTGGCCGGTGACCACCCAGTCGTCGCCGTCGCGCTCGGCGCGCGTCTTCAGCGCGGCCAGGTCGGACCCGGCGTCGGGCTCGGAGAACCCCTGGCACCAGATCTCGTCGGCGCTCAGGATCGCCGGCAGGTGGCGCTCCTTCTGCTCCTCGGTGCCCCACACCATCAGCGTCGGCCCGCCGAGCAGCAGCCCGAGGACGTTGGCGGGCAGCGGCGCCCGGGCCCGGCCCATCTCCTCGAAGAAGATCGCCGTCTCCATCAGCGTCGCGCCCCGGCCGCCGTACTCGGTCGGCCAGTGGACGCCGGCCCACCCGCCCTCGTGCAGCCGCCGCTGCCAGTCGCGCCGCCACGCGTACTCCGCCTCGTCGCCCTGGGGGCGCTCGCCGGCCGGGTTCGCCGCCAGCCACTCGCGCAGCTCGTCGCGGAAGGCGGTCTCCTGGTCGGTGAAAGAGAGATCCATTCGGGGGAGCTACCCTAGCTCGACCCCGCCCAGCAGCAGCTTGACCTGGATGTCCAGGACGGGGCCGACGAGGTCGGTGACGCCCTCGGGGCCGGTCGCGGCCAGGCGGTCGGTCACCAGCTCGTTGATCGCGCCCACGCAGGCGCGGAACACGTAGGGCTCCAGCTCGGGCAGCGCGGGCAGGTCGCGGCGGGCGGCGGCGTGGACGTCGGCCAGCTGGCGGGCGAAGCGCTCGTGGACCACGGCGCGGCGGGCCAGCGCCTCGGGGCCGGCGGCCAGGACCTCGACGAGGAACGTGCGCGCCAGCGCCGGGTTGGCCTCGAGCATCTCCAGGTAGGCGGTCGTGCCGGCCCGGGCCGCGGCGATCCAGTCCGGCGCCGCCTCGCGGATGGCCGCGTCGATCCCCCCCATCAGCTCCTCCACGCCGGCGTCGTAGGCGGCCAGGAAGCACTCCTCCTTGTTGGAGAACTGCTCGTAGAACGTCTTGCGCGAGACGCCGGCCCGCTCGATCACGTCGGCCACGGCCACGCGGGCGTAGCCCTTGGCCACGACGGCGTCGGCCATCGCGGCCAGCATCCGCTCGCGCTGGGAGTCCCAGACCACGGCCCGCGACGCCGCGTGGCGGCCGCGGGGCAGGACGTCGCGCGCTTGGGCGCCGTAACTCATGGGAACAACAGTGTACACTCGAAAACATGAGTGTTCCTACGACTCACTTCAAGACCGCGATCGTCGGCAGCGGGTTCTCCGGCCTGGGCATGGCGATCAGCCTCAAGCGCGACGGCGACGAGGACTTCGTCGTGCTGGAGCGCGGCCACGACGTGGGCGGGACCTGGCGCGCCAACACCTACCCCGGCGCGGCGTGCGACGTCCCCTCGCGCCTGTACTCGTTCTCCTTCGCGCCGAACGCCGAGTGGAGCCGCTCCTTCTCCCCCCAGGGCGAGATCCTCGACTACCTGCGCGACTGCGCGCGGCGCTTCGGCGTGCTGCCCCACGTCCGCTTCGGCACCGCCGTGGAGAGCGCGGCCTGGGACGAGGACGGCCAGGTGTGGCGGATCGAGACCGCCGGCGGCCCGCTGACCGCGGACGTCCTGGTCGCCGCGGCGGGCGGCCTGAGCGAGCCCAAGAGCCCGGACGTCCCCGGCCTCGAGCGCTTCGAGGGAGCGATCTTCCACTCCGCCGACTGGAACCACGCGCACGACCTCACGGGCGAGCGGGTCGCCGTCGTGGGCACGGGCGCCTCGGCGATCCAGATCGTCCCGGCCATCCAGCCCGAGGTCGCGCGCCTGGACCTCTACCAGCGCACGCCGGCCTGGGTCATCCCGCGCCACGACCGCGACTTCACCCGGGTCGAGCGCACGCTGTACCGCCGCGTCCCCGGGCTCCAGCGCCTGGCCCGCGCGGCGATCTACTGGGGCCGGGAGCTCTACGTGCTCGGCTTCACGCGCCAGCGCTGGCTGATGAAGGGCCCCGAGCGCATCGCGCGCGCCATGCTGCGCAAGCAGGTCCCGGACCCCGAGCTGCGCCGCAAGCTCACGCCGAGCTACGCCATCGGCTGCAAGCGGATCCTCATCTCCAGCGACTTCTATCCCGCGCTGGCCCAGCCCAACGCCGGCGTGGTGACCAGCCCCATCGCCGAGGTCCGCGAGCGCTCGGTCGTGACCGCCGACGGCGCCGAGCGCGCGACCGACACGATCGTCTTCGCCACCGGCTTCCAGGTCATGCCGCCGCCGATCGCCGAGCGCGTGCACGGCCGCGGCGGGACGACGCTGGCCGCGGCGTGGCGCGAGGCCGGGATGCAGGCCTACCGGGGCACGACCGTGGCCGGCTTCCCCAACCTGTTCTTCCTCGTCGGCCCCAACACCGGCCTGGGCCACACCTCGATCGTCCACGTCATCGAGTCGCAGATCCGATACGTGCGCGAGGCGCTGCGCGCCATGCGCCGCGCGGGCGCGGCCGAGGTCGAGCCCCGGCCCGAGGCCCAGGCGCGCTGGAACGCCCGCGTCCAGCGCGACCTCGAGGGCTCGGTCTGGCAGGACGGCGGGTGCGCGAGCTGGTACCTGGACGAGCACGGACGCAACCGCACGCTGTGGCCCGGCTACACGTTCCGCCTGCGGGCCCTGCTCAGCGAGTTCGACGCCGGCAACTACGAGCTGCGCCCGCCCCGCCCCACGTCGCCCGAGCGCCCGGAGGAGCGCCCCGTCCAGCCCGTTGCGGCCTAGCGCAAACCGGCCTGGCGCAGGTACCCGCGCACGAGCCCCGAGCTTCTCGCCACCTCGGGGCTGGCCACGGCCACGTAGCGCACGCGGCCCCGGATCACGCGGTAAACCAGCCGCGAGCCGCCGCGCAGCCGGCGCGACAGCAGCCCGCGCCCGAACGGCGTCGCCTTGCCGCGCAGCAGGCGGACCGGATGGCCGACGCCCACGTGCTGGGCCTTGTGGCCCGGGGCCGTGCTGGCGATCAGCCCCACGCGCTCGCCCGGCGTGTAGACGGCGAACGTGCGGTAGCGGCGGTCCAGGTCGGTGTTGGGCCCCTTCACGCACCACGACCACACGCGGGTGCGCGTCTGGGGCTGGCCCGCCGCGCGCAGCGCCTGGTCGGCGGGCGCGCGGAGCGGGATCCGGTTGGCCCCGCGCGAGCCGAAGATCCCGCGGTGCTCGCGACACTCGGGGCCGGGCACGCCCTCGGCGCGCTCCCACATCTGCAGGTAGGCCTCGGCGCCCCGGGCGAGGTCGTCGACCACGGCGTCGCCGACC
>DATLOP010000040.1:0-2487 GCA_035536255.1 Solirubrobacteraceae bacterium | reverse complement strand
GATTGGATACCGGCCGCCATGGCCGACCGTGCCGCGATCGTGACGGGCGCCTCCAGCGGCATCGGGCTGGCCCTCGCCCGCATGCTCGGCGAGGAGGGCCACGGCCTGACCATCGCCTCGCGCACCCCGGAGAAGATCGAGGCGGCGGCCGAGCGGCTGCGCTCCGAGGGCCGCGAGGTCGAGGTCGTGGCCGGCAACATGGCCGACGAGGAGACGATCAAGTCGGTCGTCAGCGCCCATCGCGAGCGCTTCGGGCGCCTGGACGTGCTGGTCAACAACGCCGGCGTGGGGATCGGTGCGGCTGTCGCGGACACCCAGACCAAGCGCCTGGACATCCAGCTCGACGTCAACCTGCGCTCCTACATCCTCTTCTACCGCGAGTGCGCGGAGCTGCTGCGCGCGGCCGGCGCCGAGCACCGCAACGCGCTGGTCGTCAACACCGCCTCGATCGCGGGCAAGAGCGGCCAGGGCTGGCTCTCGGTGTACTCGGCGACCAAGTTCGGCGTCGTCGGGTTCACGCAGGCCATGAACAAGGAGCTGGGCTCGGAGGGAATCAAGTCGTGCGCGCTGTGCCCCGGCTTCGTGGACACCGCGATGACCGAGTTCGTCAAGGGCCAGGTCCCGGCGGACGACATGATCCGTCCCGAGGACATCTCCGAGGTCGTCCGCGCGCTGCTTCGGCTCAGCCCCGCGTGCGTGGTGCCGGAAGTGATCTTCCAGCGCCCCGACGAGGCGCTCTAGACGAGCTCGGGCTCGCGGGGCGCGGGCGCGGCGGCCTCGGCCGCCGCCTCGGCGGCCAGGCGGTCGCGCTCGGCCTCGACGATGGCCAGCGCGCGCTCGTAGACGTCGGCCTGGCGCAGGCGCCGCCGGCGGAACGTGCCGTGCTCGGCGGCGTTGCGCTCCAGCCCCGCGCGGTGGGACGCGATGACCTGCTGGAGCTCGGGCAGCCCCTCGGCCAGGAGGCTGGACTCCAGGTGGGCGATCAGGATCCGCAGCTCGCGCTCGGTGGCGCGGCGCGCGCGCTTGGCCTTGGTGAAGCGGTCCCACGTGTGGGCGAAGGAGACGAGGCTGGTGCGCCCGCCGCAGCGGTGGGCGGCCAGCATCGGGCACACCCCGCCGTCGCGCGTCGTGTACGCGCCCACGATGATGTCGTTGGAGCGCACGCCCTGGAGCATGGCCACGCGGGTGTCGACCGGCAGGCAGTCGATGGCCCGGCGCAGGTCTTCGATGGCATAGCGTTTGCGTCGCATAGGGTCCGCCTCCCAACGGAGCGCGAAGCGCCACCGTAGGGTAACGGGCCGGACGGGACAAGGACTCACCTCCTCTGAAAGGAACGTTGCGATGAAGCTCGGGGTCAACGTCGGTTACTGGGGTCTCGGGCTGACCGCCGAGCAGCAGCTCGCGATCGTCCAGGAGGCCGAGCGCATCGGCTACGAGTCGGTGTGGGCGGCCGAGGCCTACGGCTCGGACACCGCGACGGTCCTGGCCTGGCTGGCCGCGGGCACCGAGAAGATCGACGTCTGCGCGGGCATCTTCCAGATCCCCGGGCGCAGCCCCGGCATGACCGCGATGACCGCGGCCACGCTGGACCAGCTCTCGGGCGGGCGCTTCCGGCTGGGCCTGGGCACCTCGGGGCCGCAGGTCAGCGAGGGCTGGCACGGCGTCCGCTTCGCCAAGCAGCTCCAGCGCACGCGCGAGTACGTCGAGGTCGTGCGGATGATGCTGCGCCGCGAGCGCGTGGAGTACCACGGCGAGACCATCGAGCTGCCGCTGCCCGACGGTCCGGGCAAGCCGCTGAAGCTGACGATCTCCCCCGTCCAGGACGAGATCCCCATCTACATCGCCGCCATCGGGCCCAAGAACGTCGCGCAGACGGGCGAGATCGCCGACGGCTGGCTGCCGATCTTCTTCTCCCCCGAGCACGTGCAGGAGTTCCGCCCGCTGCTCGAGGAGGGGGCCCAGCGCGCCGGGCGCTCGCTGGAGCACTTCGACATCGCGCCCACGGTGAACGTCCTGATCACCGACGACGTGGAAGCGGCCCGCGACGCCATGCGCCCGGTGCTCGCGCTCTACGTCGGGGGCATGGGGTCGCGGGAGAAGAACTTCTACAACCAGCTCGTGCAGCGCTACGGCTTCGAGGACGCCGCCCGGGAGGTCCAGGACCTCTACCTCGACGGCAAGAAGGAGGAGGCCGCCGCCGCCCTGCCCGCCGAGCTGATCGACAAGACCACGCTGGTCGGCCCCAAGGACGTCGTGCGCGACCGCCTCGCCGTCTACGCCCAGGCCGGCGTGGGCACGCTGAGCGTCAGCCCGATGGCCTTCGACGCCGAGACGCGGCTGGAGCAGCTGCGCCTGGTGGCCGAGCTGGCCGAGGCCGCGGCCGCCGTCTAGGCTGGGCTGTCTCCGAGTGCTCCCGACAGTTGGGAGCTCGGTAGGTCTTTGAGGTGTGGCGGGCCCCGCCCAAGGGCGGGGCCCGTCCGCACCGCG
>DATLOP010000039.1:0-2493 GCA_035536255.1 Solirubrobacteraceae bacterium | reverse complement strand
TGGGGAGTACCGGGGCTAGAAGCTACGCTTGGAGCGGATGCCGTGAGAGGTGGCGGCATCCGCTCGATGTTCGTCAGGCGTCTAGTGGCTGGATGATGAGCGTTCCAGCGGAGCCGTCGACCGTGACCTGATCTCCCGTCGTGATGCGTTCGGTGGCGTCGGGCACGCCGACGACGGCCGGGATGCCGTACTCGCGGGCAACCACGGCCCCGTGGGACATGGATCCGCCCATCTCCATCACCAGGCCGCCGGCGGTGAGGAAGAGGGGCGTCCAGCCGGGGTCCGTCGCGGGCGCCACCAAAACCTCGCCGGGCTCCAGTGCGGCGCCGGTCGGGTCGAGTATGACGCGCGCCCTCGCGGTAACGAGCCCGGCCGACGCCGGGGCTCCCCTGAGGGCGCCGTCATCGTCGGTCTGGGCGTCGGGCATGTCGGCCGGTTCGGTGCCGTCGGAGAGGAGGATGCGCGGCACGCGCCTGCGCTTTAGCTCGTGCTCGTAGCCGGCCCGGCGCTCGCGGGCCAGCGGGCGGGGATCCAAGCCGCCGGCCAGGGCCCTCCGCGCTTCGGGCAGGGTGAGGAAGTAGACGTCGCCGGCGCTCTCCAACCGCCCGGCCCCAACCAACTCCTCTCCCACCGCCCACAGCAGCGCCCTGGCCCGCGCCAGGAGCAGGACGAGGTAGAACTTGGGCGCCTCCCGCAGGCCGGCAAGGTCGCGGGCTCGTCGCAGGAGGAACCCGACCAGCGTCCCGCGAAGACGGCCCTTGCGCGCGGCGCGGCGGGTGAGCTCCCGGACGGTCTCCTCGGCCTCGCGCGCTGTTCTGTGGAACTGGACGTCGGGGGCCAGCGCCGGGTCTTCGAGGCGGAGGTAGTTCGCCAGCACGCCGAAGATGTGCGTCGGGTCCTCCGACCAGCGTGGCAAACCGAGGTCGATCTCGGCCACCCCACGATGCCCGTAGGCTTGCAGGAAGTTGGCGAGGAGCGACCGGAGCTTCGGGGGAAGCGCGTTATCCCGGTAATCGCGAGCCAGTCGTTCGGGCGGGGTTTCGCGCACCGTGCGCGTGAGGTCCGGTTGGGCGCGCACCTCCGCGGCGAGCGCCCAGAGCGTGAGGTCCATCTCGGTGGTGGGGTTGTGCGGGAGGCCGCGCAGCACCGCCTGCCGCTCGCCGTCGGTGGCGAGGCCGCGCAGGAGCCTGCCGGCGAGCGCGTGGGAACCCATGCCGACCGCCATGACCGGGGCGATGCCCGGTATGATGCGGGGTGGTCCCCCGGCAAACAGCCGTTCGACCGCGTCGAGGCGCTCCGCGGCGCCGGCGCTTCGATTCACCTCGCCCAACGCGCGCAGCTCCGCCTTCAGGCGCGCTACCCGAGCGCGGGCCGCCTCCGGGCGCAGCAGCGCCCCGACGGCGTGCAGCGGGACGCGCCCCCGGATGAGGAACGACAGCATGGCGCGCAAGACGGGCCAGCGGGGCGTCGCCACGGGCGCGAGGCGAGGGTCGGCGGCGAGACGCCGGACTATAGAAGCGGTGCGAGCCTCCCCTATCCGTGTGGCGCCCTCGAAGAACCGGCGACCGAGCGTGCTGCGCAGCAGCGGCGTCACGTCCAAAAACAGGCGCCCGGCCGCCTCGGTGACGGTGGCGGGGCCGGCGAGGGGATCGCGCGGCGCCCGGCCCCACAAGGCGGCCATCGCCGAGGCCGCCAGCCGGAACGCTTGCATGCCCATCGGCGTAAGCGGGCGGTACACGCCCTGGGCGACGTTGAACGAGAAGTACACGCGCAGCTCGTCGTCCGCCCTAGGGGCGCCGGCGGGCAACGGGAACAGGGTCGTGACCGGCCGGGCCTGGAGTAGCCACACCTTCCCGCCGTCGTCGATGGCCCACTCCGTATCCTGCGGCGCCCCGTAGTGGGCCTCGACCCGCGCCCCCAGCGCCGCCAGGGCGCGTACCTGGTCGTCGGATAGGCTTGCCTCCGCGTCGCGCCCCTCTGGTTCGACCCGGCGCGTGCCCCCTCCGACGACCGTCCGGACCTCCACCCGCTTGTCGCCCAGGCTCCGCTCCACGATGGCGCCGGTGGTCGTGTCCACGACGAAGTGGTCGGGGTTGACCGCGCCGGAGACCACCGCCTCGCCCAGACCGGGGGCGGCGTCGATGACGGCTTGGCGGCGCTTACCGGTTAGCGGGTTGGCGGTGAACAGGACGCCCGCGACCGTCGCCTCGACCATCCGCTGCACGACGACGGCGAGGCGCACGTCGCGGTGGTCGATCCCGCCGCCGGCCCGGTAGCTGACCGCGCGGTCGGTCCACAGGGAAGCCCAACAGCGCCGCACCGCGTCGAGCACCGCCGCTTCTCCGACGACGTTGAGGTACGTGTCCTGCTGGCCGGCGAAGCTCGCGGTGGGCAGGTCTTCCGCGGTTGCGGAGGAGCGGACGGCTACCGGGACGGACGCGTCGTCTCCCAGCTCCCTATACGCCGCGACGACGGCCCCGGCGAGATCTTCGG
>DATLOP010000038.1:0-2138 GCA_035536255.1 Solirubrobacteraceae bacterium | reverse complement strand
GGGCGGATTCACCGAGTTCGTGCCCCTTTCGTTCGTTCCCCACCACACGCTGCTCGGCCGCACCCACGGGATCGAGGAGATCTCCCGCGAGGAGAACCTCAAGCACACCGCGGCCTTCCGGCTGACCCTGGGGCGCTCGGTGCGCTCGCTGCAGGCGAGCTGGGTCAAGATGGGCCTGGAAGCGGCCACCGAGGCCCTGCGCTGGGGCGTCAACGACCTCGGCGGGACGCTGATGGAGGAGAACATCTCGCGCCTGGCCGGGTCCTACCACGGGGTCCGCCTGGAGCCCGCCGACCTGATCGCCGCGGCGCACCGCGCCGACCGCCCGGCCGCCGAGCGCACGACGCTGTACTCCGTCCGCGCGCGCTACCCGCTGCCCGTCGCGGCCTAGCCGCCGCCGCGCGCGGCGGCCTCCCGCGCCGGGGCGTGGCCGTTGTGCCACTCCAGCCGGGTCACGCGGCCGTCGTGGACGTCGAAGAGGAACCCGAGCGGCCGGGTCGCGACGAGCCCGCTGCCGCGCCCGCGCGTCTCCATCTCGACCAGCGCGAGCACGCGGTCGCCGACCTCCTCGAGCGCCACCACGTGGATCCCGGTGATCTCGAACGCCCGGCCGAAGTTGGACATCGCCCCGCGCCATCCCTCGACCCCGTGACGGTCGCCGGCGTCGACCGCGTCGGCCGGGTTGGCGTACACGACGTCCGGCGCGATCAGCCCCTCCCGGAGCGGGTCGCCGCCGGTGGCCCACAGGTCGAGGACCCGCCGCACGACGTCCACGCGCTCGCTCGGCCGGCCGCTCACCGGAGCAGGTCCTCGCCGGGCGAGCGGTCCAGGGCGGTCATCGGAGCAGGTCCTCGCCGGGCGAGCGGTCCAGGGCGGTCATCGGAACAGGTCCTCGTTCGGCGGGCGCACGAGGGCGGCGGCGCCGGGACCGTCGTCCGCGGTGACGAAGCGGTCGAGGCCGCGCACGATGGCCACCGGCTCGCCGGAGTCCTTGCCGGCGCGGGCCAGGTCGGCGGCGCCGGCCGCCTGGTCGGCCACGGCGATCCACGTCGCGGCCAGCTCGCGGTCCGCGCGGTCCGCGCGTCCGCGCCAGTCGTCCAGCGGCTCCAGGCCGGCGCAGCCGATCGCCACCTCGGCCTGGCCGTGGCGCCACGCGCGCCCGAAGGAGTCGGTGACGAGCACCGCGGGGGAGGCGCCGGTCAGCTCGCGCAGCCCGGCGCGCAGGGCGCGGGCCGAGGCGTCTGGGTCCACGGGCAGCAGCACCACGGCGTCCGGCGCCCCGGCGTTGGACGCGTCCACGCCCGCGTTCGCGCACACGAAGCCGTTCCAGGTGCGGCAGATCAGCACGCGCTCGTCGCGGACCACCTGCGCCGCCTCGTCGAGCACGACCTGGACGTGGCGCGGGTCGCGGTCCAGCCGCGCCGCCAGCTCGCGGGCCCGGTCGCCCGGTTCGACGTCGTCCAGCCGCCGCACCCGGCCCTCGGCCTTGGACACCACCTTGTGGGCGACGCACACCACGTCCCCGTCGCCCAGCGCCTCGCCAGTGCGGGAGATCAGCAGCGCCAGGTCATCCCCGGCCGCGACCTCCGGCAGGCCGGCGAGCGCGATGGCGGAGATCCCGGTCACCGCCGTCCCGCCTCCCGGGGAACGGCGGCCGGCGAGAGAGGGGCAGCGGCGACCGTCATGCCGCGGGAGCCTCCTCGGCGATCCGCTCCAGCGCGGCGGTCGTGTGGAGGCCGGGGGTGAGCTCCGCGCGCAGGGCGGCGAGGTCGCCCGCGGTGTCGACGTCGAGCAGCAGCGATGGGGGCCGGCGGACCGCGAGGGCGGCGCCCGCCGTCTCGGCGGCGGCGGTGTGGCGGGCGAACGAGTCCTCGCCGAACGCCGGGGCGATCGCGGTCGGCGGGGTGAGCAGCAGGGCGTTGGTGCCGGTCCCGTGGCGGTCGGGGACGACGGTCACGCCGGGCTCCTGAACGGGGTCATCGAGAAGGGCGTCGACGTCGGACGGAGCCAAGGCCGGGCAGTCCCCCGGGACCAGGAGCACCCGTTCCGCGCCCGCGTGGACCGCGTGGGCGATCCCCGCGGCGGCCGCCGGGCTCTGTCCCGCGTCGTCGGCGTCCGCGATCACGTCGGCTCCGGCC
>DATLOP010000037.1:0-16782 GCA_035536255.1 Solirubrobacteraceae bacterium | reverse complement strand
AGGCGCGCGGGTTCCTCTACACCGTCTCGGTCACGGGCACGACCGGCGAGCGCACCGGCGTCGACGCGAGCGGCGTGATCGCGCGCGCCCGCGCCCACACCGACGTCCCCGTGGCGCTGGGGTTCGGGATCGGGACCCCCGAGCAGGCCGCGGCCGCCGCGGACGCCGGGGCCGACGGCGTGATCGTGGGCAGCCGGCTGGTGCGGGCGGCGGCCGAGGCGTCCGACCCTCCCGCCGCCGTGCGCGAGCTGGTCGGGAGTTTCGCGGCGGCGCTGATATAGCATCGGCCCCCGGCATGGCCATCATCGTCGCCACCAGCACCGCGCTCGTGATCTGGGTCGTCCTGTGGGCCCTGGGGCAGAAGGCGCTGGACGCGAGCCTGCTCGCGCTGACGATCGTGGTCCTCGTCGCCACGGCGCGGATCCTCGTGCGCCAGCTCCCCGGTCGCGGCGACCTCTGACGCGGCGGGAATGGCCCGCGTCGGCATTCTGACCGGGGGCGGGGACTGCCCGGGGCTCAACGCGGTGATCCGCGCCGTCGTGCGCAAGGGCATCCGCGAGCACGGCCACTCGCTGGTCGGCTTCCGCGCCGGCTGGGCGGGCGTCATGTCCGGCGAGACCCTCGAGCTGACGCTGGAGAACACTTCGGGGATCCTGCCCCGCGGCGGGACGATGCTCGGCACCTCGCGCACCAACCCCTACAAGGAGGAGGGCGGCCCCGAGCGGGTGCGCGCGACGCTGGAGGCCGAGCGGGTGGACGCGCTGATCGCGGTGGGCGGCGAGGACACCCTCGGGGTGGCCCGGCGCCTGCACGAGGACGGGGTGCCGGTGGTCGGGGTGCCCAAGACCATCGACAACGACCTCAACGCCACCGACTTCACGTTCGGCTTCCACACCGCCGTGCAGATCGCCACCGACGCCATCGACCGCCTGCACACGACGGCGGAGTCCCACAACCGCGTGATCGTCTTCGAGGTCATGGGCCGCCACGCGGGCTGGATCGCCTGCTACAGCGGGATGGCCGGGGGCGCGGACGCCATCCTCGTCCCCGAGCGCCCGTTCGACGTCGACGAGGTGTGCGACCGCATCCGCCGCCGTCACCGCGCCGGGCGCACGTTCTCGATCATCGTCGTGGCCGAGGGCGCCCTGCCGCGCGACGGCGCGCGCACCGAGGCGCCGGCCCAGACCGACGCCTTCGGCCACGCCCGCCTGGGCGGGATCGCCGTCGAGCTAGAAGGGCAGATCGAGGAGCGCACGGGCTACGAGAGCCGCATGACGATCCTCGGCCACGTCCAGCGCGGGGGGACGCCGACGGCCTACGACCGCGTCCTGGCCACGCGCTTCGGCGTCGCCGGCATCGACGCCGCGACCGACGAGGCCTACGGGCGGATGGTCGCCCTCCAGGGCACCGAGATGGTGCGCGTGACGCTGGAGGAGGCGCTGCGCGAGCCCAAGCTGCTGGACCCCGAGCTCTACGAGACCGCCGAGGTGTTCTTCGGATGTCCGGCGCGCGCATGCGCACGGCGCTCGCCCTGGCCGTCGCGGCCGCGGCGCTGGCCGGCTGCAGCGGCGCCGGGGCCGGCGGGGACACCGTCTCGGGCGACGTGCTGCGCATCTACTCCAGCCAGCCGCTGCGCGGCACGCTGGCCGCGCAGGCGCGGGCGATCGTGCGCGGCGAGCGCCTGGCGCTGGCGGACGCGCGCGGCCGGGCCGGGAAGTGGCGCGTGCAGCTGCGCGCGCTCAACGACGCCGACCCGGTGTCGGGCATCTGGGAGCCGGGGCTGGTCTCGGCCAGCGCGCGGCGCGCCGCCCAGGACGACAAGACCATCGCCTACCTCGGCGAGACCGACACCGGCGCGTCGGCGGTGTCCATCCCGATCCTCAATGAGACCGGCCTCCTGGCGCTCAGCCCGACCGACTCGGTGACCGGGTTCACGCGCGAGGCCGGCGCCAACCCCGGCGAGCCCGACAAGTACTACCCGACGCGCGACGAGAACTTCGCCCGCCTGGTGCCGCCCGACGACGTCCAGTCCGCCGCCCTGCTCGGGCTCATGGGCGACGAGCGGGTGGAGAAGGTCTTCGTCCTGCACGACCAGCGCCTGTACGGCCAGGGGATCGCCCGCGCCGTGGGACGCGGCGCGCGCCGCCAGGGCGTCGCCGTGGTCAAGGTCGAGGGCACCGAGCTCGACGACGAGACCGACCTGCCCGCGCTGGCCGCCGAGGTCGCGGCGTCGGGCGCCGACGGGTTCCTGTACGCCGGCGAGCCGGGGCCCCAGGTGGCCGGGCTCTACGACGCGGTGGCCGCGGCGGTTCCGCGGGCGCGCCTGCTCGGCACCTACACCCAGGCCAACGACGCCTTCGCCCGGGCGCTGGCGCCGCGCCTGACCGTGCTGGCCACGGCGCCGTGGCTGAGCCTGGGCTCCTATCCGCCCGCGGCGCGCCGCCTGGCCGCGCGCTACGAGCGCCGCTACGGCGAGCCCATGCCCACCGTCGCGCTGTACGGCTACGAGGCCATGGCCGTGGTGCTCGACGCCATCCGCCGGGCCCGCGGCGACGGGAACGACCGGGCGACGCTGATCGACGAGGTGCGCGACACGCGCAACCGCGCGTCGGTGCTGGGGACGTACTCCTTCGACCGCAACGGCGACGTGGGGACGAAGGTCTACGGGGCGTGGCGCGTGCGCGCGGGCCGGGTGGCCTTCGTCCGCGTGCTCGACCCGTTGGGCGCTTGATTTCGCCGCAGTGCGGAGATTGTCGTAGGATCACCGCTCGTTCCAATCCTGAGGGGGGAACCTCAATTGAGAGTACGTTTCTTGGCAGTGGCCGGGAGCTGCGTGGCCCTAGGACTCGGCTTCGCCGCCTGCGGCGATGACGACGACGGTGGCGGCGGCGGCGGCAACACGGTCTCCGGCAGCAATCTGACGATCTACTCGAGCCTTCCGCTCCAGGGCACCTCGCGGGGCCAGTCCGAAGCGGTGATCCAGGGCGAGAGGCTCGCGCTCAAGGAGCTCGCTCCGGGCAACAAGATCGGGAAGTACACACTGAAGTACGTCTCGCTCGACGACTCCACGGCCCAGAACCCGGGCACCGCGGACGAGGGCCAGACGGCGCAGAACGCCCGCAAGGCGGCGTCGGACAAGACGACGATCTTCTACCTCGGAGAGTTCAACTCCGGCGGGACGAAGGTGTCGTTGCCGATCCTGAACAAGGCCGGCATCCCGCAGATCAGCCCGTCGAACACCTACGTGGGGCTGACCACGGACGACCCGGGCTCCGAGCCGGGCGAGCCGCGCAAGTACTACCCGACCGGCAAGCGCACGTACGCGCGCGTCGTGCCGCGCGACACCATCCAGGGCGCCGCGCTGGTCTCCACGATGAAGGAGGACGGCTGCAAGGCCGTCACCCTGTGGAACGACGGCTCCACGTACGGCGCGGGCCTGGCTCGCAACATCGAGCTGTCGGCCAAGCAGGGCAACCTGCCGGTCCAGGACAAGCAGCGGACCGACAAGAACGCCCCGAACTACCGCTCGCTGGCCTCCGGGATCCAGACCGACTGCTTCCTGTGGTCGGGCGTGACCGGTGAGAACGGCGTCCAGGTGTTCAAGGACGCGGCGTCCGGGTGCCCGCAGTGCAAGCTGTACGGGCCCGACGGCACGGCCGAGGCGGCGTTCACCGATCCCAAGGAGGGCGGCATCCCCGCCGACGTGGGCGCCCGCACGAAGCTGACGGTGGCCACGCTGGGCGTGGAGGACCTGCCGTCGGCGAAGCCGGTGATCGACGCGTTCCGCAGGCAGGGTGTGCGCAACGTCGACCCGTATGCCATCTACGGCTACGAGACGATGGCGCTGGCCCTCGACGCGCTCAAGCGCGCCGGCGACGACGCCAACGATCGCGAGAAGGTGATCGAGGCCATGCTGGGCACGAAGGACCGCCAGAGCGTGCTCGGCACCTACTCCATCGACGAGAACGGGGACACGACCCTCACCGACTACGGGCTCTACGTCATCAAGGACGGACAGCCGACGTACTCGAAGAAGATCGTGGCCGACCCCGCGCTCATCCCCAAGGGGTAGGACCGAAGGAACTCGGACTCGGGGGCGGGCTTCGGCCCGCCCCCGCTTCCGCACCGACGCCAGCCCATAGATGGAAGCGGCATCCGTAGCCTCCAAGCCCGTCGCCCGCCGTCCGGCGGACGTGGCGCGCGACCTGCTCTCGCGCTTCGGCCTGATCGCCTTCCTGCTCGCCTGGCCGGTGGGCATCGTCGTCCAGGACCTGAGCCGCGGCGAGGGCCTGGCGCCGATCGCCAACCTGCTCGTCCTGGGCATCTCCAACGGCGCCATCTGGGCGCTGATCGCCGTGGGCTACACGCTGGTCTACGGGATCATCGAGCTGATCAACTTCGCCCACGGCGACAACTTCATGCTGGGGACGTTCACCGCGTTCGCCCTGTTCGGGACGCTCGGACTGACCCTGGCCACGGGCCCCCTCGGGCTGGTCTTCGGGCTGCTGGTGTGCCTGCTCGCCAGCATGGTCGTGTGCGCGCTGAACAACGTGATGATCGAGCGCGTGGCCTACCGGCCGCTGCGCAACGCGCCCAAGCTGGCGCCCCTGATCACCGCCGTCGGCTTCTCCTTCATCCTCCAGAACGTCGGCGTCCTGTGGTTCGGGAGCTCGCAGTTCTCGATCCCCGACCTGATCGAGTCGCGCAACGTCCTCTTCGAGGTCGCCGGGGTGACGGTCACCAACAGCGACGCGCTGGCCATCGGCGTGACGGTCCCGCTGGTCATCCTGCTCACGCAGTTCATCACCCGCAGCCGCATCGGCAAGGCGATGCGCGCCACGGCGCAGGATCCCGAGGCGGCGCGGCTGATGGGTATCAACGTCGACACGACGATCTCCTTCACCTTCCTGCTCGGGGGCCTGATGGCCGGCGCGGCGGCCCTGATCTACGCGCTGTACCAGACGACCCTGTGGTACTTCGCCGGCTTCCAGGCCGGGCTGATCGCCTTCACCGCCGCGGTCATGGGCGGCATCGGCAACCTCCAGGGGGCGGTGCTGGGCGGGCTGATCATCGGGGTGATCCAGAACATCTCCGACGACCGGCTGGCCGCCAAGTGGACGCCCGCCGTGGTGTTCGGGTACCTGATCGTGATCATGGTCTTCCGGCCCCAGGGCCTGCTGGGCGAGGAGACGCGGGAGGCCGGATGACCGCGCGCCTGGACGAGCTGCGGCGCTGGCGCTACTTCAACCTCGTGCTGGCCGTGGTCCTGCTCGGGCTGGCGGTGCTGCTGCCCTACGCGTTCGACCCGCGCGCGTCGTTCATGAACAACGCGGTTCTGGCGCTGGCCTACGTGGTGATGGCGCTGGGGCTGAACATCGTGGTCGGCTTCGCCGGGCTGCTGGACCTGGGGTACGTGGCCTTCTACGCCTTCGGCGCCTACTCCATGGGCTGGTTCGCGTCGGACTTCTTCAACCGCGTGAACGGGGAGGAGGGGTTCCACCTCGGCGCCGGGACGTTCGCCAGCTCGCTGCCCGGGATCCACCTCAACTTCCTGCTCGTCGTGGTGATCGCGGTGATCATCTGCGCGGTGGTGGGCATCGTCATCGGGCTGCCCACGCTGCGCCTGCGCGGCGACTACATCGCGATCGTCACGCTGGCCTTCGGCGAGATCATCCGCGTGTTCGCGTTCTTCGGCGACGAGGTCACGTTCGCGTCGGGCTACACGCTGACCAACGGCCGCGACTCGATCTCGCCGGTCGACCAGATCGACCTGCCGCTGCTCAACGAGTTCGACTCGGCGTTCAGCCTGCGGCCGTACTACTGGTTCTGCCTGGCCATGGTGGCCTTCGTGCTGTTCGTCAACTTCCGCCTGCGCGACTCGCGCCTGGGCCGGGCGTGGGTGGCGATCCGCGAGGACGAGGTGGCGGCGGCGTCAATGGGCGTGCCGCTGGTGCGCACGAAGCTGCTGGCCTACGCCACCGGCGGCGCCCTGGGCGGCATGGCGGGCGCTTTCCTGGGCTCGTACTACAACGCGGTCAACGCCAACCAGTTCCAGTTCGGGTTCTCGATCTTCATCCTGGCCATGATCATCCTCGGCGGCCTGGGCTCGATCTGGGGGGTGGTGCTCGGCGCGATCATGGTCTCCTACATCAACACGTATCTGATCCCCGACGTGTTCAACCGCTGGGCCCAGGACCTCAACCTGGGATTCGACCCCACGCAGGTGACCTTCGGGATCTTCGGCTTCTTGATCGTCTTGGTGATGATCCTGCGGCCCGAGGGCCTGCTGCCCGAGCGAAGGCGAAAGCTCGAGCTCACCGAGGGCGTGGGCACCGGCGAGGACATCTACGAGGCGCGCGCATGACGCCCGAGGCCGGCGCCGACGGGACCGACGGGACCGACCGCATCCTCGAGGCATCCGGCGTCAGCAAGGTCTTCGGCGGCCTGGTCGCGGTCAGCGACGTCGACTTCTCGATCCCGCGCCGGGCAATCGTGTCGATCATCGGCCCCAACGGCGCCGGCAAGACGACCTTCTTCAACATGCTCACCGGCCTGTACAAGCCCTCGACCGGCAAGATCGTGTTCGACGGGCGCGACGTGACGGCCGGGCGCCCGGACCGCATCCTGTCCATGGGCATGTCGCGGACGTTCCAGAACATCCGCCTGTTCGCGACCATGAGCGGGCTGGAGAACGTGATGGTGGGCCAGCACGCGCGCATGAAGGCGGGGCTGGTCGGGTCGATCTTCCGCCCGCCGTGGGTGATGCGCGAGGAGCGGGAGGTCGCCGCGAAGGGGCGCGAGCTGCTCGAGTACGTCGGGCTGCGGCCCGAGAGCCACGACGAGCTGGCGATCAACCTCTCCTACGGCGACCAGCGCCGCGTGGAGATCGCCCGCGCGCTGGCGTCCGACCCGTCGCTGCTGCTGCTCGACGAGCCGACGGCCGGGATGAACCCCCAGGAGTCGGCCAGCCTCGTGGCCTTCATGCGCCAGCTGCGCGACGAGCGCGACCTGACGATCCTGCTCATCGAGCACGACATGCAGGTGGTCATGGACGTCTCCGAGCACATCACCGTGCTCGACCACGGCGAGAAGATCTCCGAGGGCGTGCCCGAGGAGGTCCGCAAGGACCCCAAGGTCGTCGAGGCCTACCTGGGCACGCAGGCCACGGCGGGGGGGTCCTCCTGATGGCGCTGCTCGAGGTCGAGGACATCCACACCTTCTACGGGAACATCGAGGCACTCAAGGGCGTGTCGCTGACCGTGGACGAGGGCGAGATCGTCACGCTGATCGGCTCCAACGGCGCCGGGAAGTCGACCACCCTGCGCTCGATCTCGGGGCTGACCGCGCCGCGCGAGGGCGTGGTGCGCTTCGACGGCGAGGAGATCGGCGGCGTCGCGCCGCAGGACATCGTGCGCCGCGGGATCTCCCTGGCGCCGGAGGGCCGTCACGTGTTCCCCCGGATGACCGTGCGCGAGAACCTCGACATGGGCGCGTACCTGCGCCGCGACTCCTACTCCGAGGACATGGACCGGGTCTACGAGCTGTTCCCCCGCCTCAAGGAGCGCGAGCGCCAGAAGGCGGGGACGATGTCCGGCGGCGAGCAGCAGATGCTGGCCATCGGGCGGGCCCTGATGGCGCGGCCGAAGCTGCTGCTGCTCGACGAGCCGTCGATGGGGATCGCCCCGATCCTCGTGGACCGGATCTACGAGACGATCAAGGAGATCAACCGGCAGGGCACGACGATCCTGCTCGTCGAGCAGAGCGCCAACCACGCCCTGGACGCGAGCAAGCGCGGCTACGTGCTCGCCACGGGCAAGGTGGCGCTGGCCGACGACTCGGAGGCGCTGCGCCAGAACGAGGACGTCCGGAAGGCGTACCTGGGCGCATGACCGGGCAAATGAGCCACCTCGCCGCCTGGACCACTCTCGCCCTCCTCGGCGCCAAGGCGCTCTACTTCCTGTGGGCGTGGCTGCTGTCGGCGATCGTCGCCGCCTGGCTGTCCAACCGCAAGGGCTACGGCGAGAAGCCGGGCCTGGCCACCGGCCTCGTGCTGTCCGTCGTCGGGATCGTCATCTGGCTTGTCTGGCCCGCCCGCCCCGACTCCCCCTGGAAGTCCGAGGGGATCGTGCCCAAGCGCGGCGGAAGAAAGGTGTAGCTCCGCGGGCATCCTGCCCGCGGACCCTCTTCCCTGACCGCCGACCGCAGGGCCTCGTCGAGCTGGGGGTGGGTGTAGGGGAAGCCGTGCTCGGTGGCGCGGGTCGGGATCGCGCGCTGCCCGGTGGTGACGATCCAGGCCATGTCGCCGTAGAGCGCGCGCAGGGCGAGGGCGGGGACGGGGAGCAGGGCGGGGCGGCGCAGCGCGCGGCCGAGGGCGCGGCCGAAGTCGCGGTTGCGGACGGGCTCGGGCGCGGCGGCGTTGACCGGGCCCTCCCAGCCCGCGCCGTCCAGCGCGGCCAGGTACATCGCGACCGCGTCGTCGAGGTGGATCCACGCCATCCACTGGCGCCCGCCGGCCACCGGGCCGCCGACCCCGGCGCGGAAGAACGGAAGCATGCGGGCCAGCGCCCCGCCGCGGCGGTCCAGGACCACGCCGGTGCGCATGAGCACGACGCGGACGCCCAGCTCGGCCGCCTTGCGCGCCTGGGCCTCCCACGTGCGCGTGACCGTGGCCAGGAAGTCGGCGCCGGGCGGCTCGTCCTCGTCGACCACGTCGTCGCCGCGGTCGCCGTACCAGCCGATCCCCGAGGCCGACACCAGCACGCCCGGCCGCGGGTCGGCGGCGCGCAGGCCGGCCACGAGGTGGCGCGTGCCCAGCTCGCGGCTGTCGCGGATCCGCCGGCGCGCCTCGGCCGTCCAGCGCTGCGCGACCGGCTCGCCCGCCAGGTGGACGACCCCGTCGCGGTTGGCGAGAGCGTCGGCCGGAGCGGGCTCCTCCTGTGGAGACCACGCCTCGACGACGACCTGGGCCGCGCCGGAGACGGGGGCGGGCGCCGCGCCGGAGACGGCCGGGGAAGGGGGCGGGCCGGAGACCGCGCCCGTTGCCGGCGAGTCCGCCCGGTGCGCCAGCTCGCGCACGAGCATCGCCATCTCCGACCGCGCCTCGCCCGGGCTGCGCGACAGCACCGTCACCTCGTCGCCACGCTCCAGCAGCCGCTCGACCAGGCGTCGCCCGATCAGTCCCGTCGCGCCGGTGACGGTGACGCGCAAGCTCAGGCCGTGGGCGTGGTGATCTGGTGGGTCTCGGTGTCGGCGAAGCCGATCTCGTCGCCCGCCTTGGCGATGTCCTGCGCGCGCGCCGTGTCGGCGACGGCGGCGGCCACGGCGGGCGCGACGTCGCGGTTGAACACCGACGGCACGATGTAGTCCTCGGCCAGCTCGGCCCGGGGGATGACGTCGGCGATCGCGTGGGCGGCCGCCGCCTTCATCTCCTCGGTGATGCGCGGCGCGCGCACGTCCAGCGCGCCGCGGAAGATGCCCGGGAAGGCGAGGACGTTGTTGATCTGGTTGGGGTAGTCCGAGCGCCCGGTGGCCATGATGCGCACGTACGGCGCCGCTTCCTCGGGGGAGACCTCGGGGGTCGGATTGGCCATGGCGAAGACCATCGGGTCTTCGTTCATCCGCGCCAGCGCCTCGGGCGGCACGACGCGCCCCCCGGAGACGCCGATCAGCAGGTCCGCCCCCTCCAGCAGGTCGGCCGGGCCGCCGTTGCGCCGCTCCCCGTTCGTGATCTCGGCGTACCAGCGCTTCATCGGGTTGATCGAGCCGTCGCGGTAGTCCGCGCGGTCGGTGTGCAGGGCGCCGCGCGAGTCCACGCCCACGATGTCGGTCACGCCCGCGGACATGAGGATCTTGGTCACGGCCACGCCCGCCGCGCCCAGGCCGAACACCACGACGCGCAGCGCGGCCAGGTCGCGCCCGGTCAGCCGGCACGCGTTGAGCAGCGCGGCCAGGACGACGATCGCCGTCCCGTGCTGGTCGTCGTGGAACACCGGCACGTCGAGCGAGACGTTGAGGCGCTCCTCGATCTCGAAGCAGCGCGGCGCCGAGATGTCCTCGAGGTTGATCCCCCCGAAGGCCGGCGCGATCAGCTCGACCGCGCGCACGATCTCGTCGGTGTCCTGCGTGTCCAGGCAGATCGGGAAGGCGTCCACGCCGGCGAACTCCTTGAACAGCATCGCCTTGCCCTCCATCACCGGCAGCGCCGCCTCGGGGCCGATGTCGCCCAGGCCGAGCACGGCCGTCCCGTCGGATACCACGGCCACCGTGTTGCGCTTGATCGTGTACTGGAAGGCCTTGGTGCGGTCCTCGGCGATGGCGGCGCACACGCGTGCCACGCCGGGCGTGTAGGCCATCGACAGGTCGTCGCGGGTGTGCAGGGGGTGCTTGTTGCGCTGCTCGATCTTGCCCCCCATGTGCATCAGGAACGTGCGGTCGGTGGTGTCGACCACCTCGACGCCGTCGCAGGCCTCCAGTGCGCCGACGATCGCCTCCCAGTGGTCCTGGTCGCCCGCCGCGACGGTGATGTCGCGGACGGTCTGGCGGTCGTCCACCGAGATCAGGTCCACCGCGCCGATCGTGCCGCCGGCCTCGCCGATCGCGCTGGCCACCCGCCCGAGCATGCCGGGCTTGTGGTCGATCTGCAGGCGGATCGTCAGGCTGTACTGGGCGCTGGGCGTGTGGTGCACGGGTTCCGTCCTCGATCCCATCATAGAGTTCAGTTCGTGGCCCCCGAGCGCGACGAGCTCTTCCTGATCGACGGCAATTCGCTCGCCTACCGGGCCTTCTTCGCCCTTCCGGAGGAGATCGCCACCTCCGACGGGTTCCACACCAACGCGATCTTCGGCTTCGCCTCGATGCTGGTGAAGATCCTCACCGACCTGGGCCCCAAGGCGACGGTCGTGGTGTGGGACGCCGGCTACACCGGGCGCAAGGAGGTCTACGCCGACTACAAGGCCCAGCGCGCCACCCGCCCCGACCTGCTCAAGGAGCAGTGGCCCCACCTCGCCCCGCTGGTCGAGGCCTTCGGCTATCGCAACGTCTCGGTGGAGGGCTACGAGGCCGACGACGTGATCGCCTCGATCGTCGAGAAGGCGAAGGCCCAGGACGTGCCGGTGATGGTGGTGACCGGCGACCGCGACGCCTACCAACTGGTCGACGGGGGCGTGCGGATCATGACCACGTCGCGCGGCATCACCGACACCCGGGTGTACGACCGCGAGGGCGTGGTCGAGCGCTACGGGATCGAGCCCGAGCTGATCCCCGACTTCATCGGTCTGAAGGGCGACACGTCGGACAACATCCCCGGCGTCCCGGGGATCGGGGACAAGACGGCGGCCCAGCTGCTCCAGCAGTTCGGCTCGCTGGAGGCCGTGCTGGAGAACGTCGACCAGATCTCCGGCGCCAAGCGCAAGCAGAACCTGGTCGAGCACGCCGAAGATGCCCGGGTGTCCAAGCGCCTGGCGACGATGGTGCGCGACATCGGGGTCGACGTCGACCCGGCGGCCGAGCTGTCGCGCGAGCCCGACCGCTCGCGGCTGCGCGAGGTGTTCCGGCGCTTCGAGCTGCGCGAGCCGCTGCGCCGCCTGGAGGAGGCGCTGGACCTGGCCGAGGCCGAGCCCGTCCCCGCGCCCGCGGGGGACCTGTCGATCGGCGTGCCGGTCCGCGCCGGGCCGGTGGCCCAGGTGGGCGCGCTGCGCGGGCCCGGGCCGCTCGCCGTGGCCGTGCGCCGGCCCGAGGCGCCCGAGGGCGCGCTGTTCTCGCAGGAGCCGTGGCGCTACGGCGCCTTCGCGGGCGGCGAGCAGGCCCTGGCCGGGGAGGCGCCCGGGCCGGAGGAGCTGGTCGAGGCGGCCGGCGACCGGCCGGTGGCCGCGCACGACGCCAAGTCCCTGCGCGCCGTCCCGCCCAACCTGGCCCACGACACGATGGTCGGCGCCTACCTGATCGACCCGGCGGCGCGCGCCTACCCGCTCGACGAGCTGTGCTCGGACCGCGGGGTGGAGTGCGACGCCGAGGACGAGGCGGCCCGCGAGGCGATCCTCGTCCACTGGCTGGCCGGCTGGCAGCGCGAGACGTTGCGCGAGCGCGAGGCCGAGGCGCTGCTCGACGAGGTCGAGCTGCCGCTCGTGCACGTGCTGCGCGCGATGGAGGTGATCGGCGTCAAGCTCGACACCGGCCGGCTGGCCGCGATCGCCGAGCGGGTGCACGCCGACGCCGCGGGGCTGGAGAAGGAGGTACACGAGCTGGCGGGCGAGGAGTTCACGATCGGCTCGCCTCAGCAGCTCTCCGAGGTGCTGTTCGGCAAGCTCGGCCTGTCGCGCAAGCGCCGCGGGAAGACCGGGTACTCGACCGACGCCCGGGTCCTGCAGGCGATCCGCGACGAGCACGAGGTCATCCCCAAGATCGAGCGCTGGCGGGAGCTGACCAAGCTCGAGTCGACCTACCTGCTCGCCCTGCCCGAGCTCCTCGGCGAGGACGGGCGGCTGCACACGACGTTCAACCAGACCGCCACGACGACCGGCCGGCTGTCCTCGACCGACCCCAACCTCCAGAACATCCCCATCCGCACCGAGCTGGGCCGCGAGATCCGCGCCTGCTTCGTGGCCGAGCCGGGGAGCGTGCTGGTCTCGGCCGACTACTCCCAGGTCGAGCTGCGCGTGCTGGCCCACATCGCGGGCGAGCAGGTGCTGCGCGACATCTTCGCCCGCGGCGAGGACGTGCACACGGCCACGGCCGGGGAGGTCTTGGGCGTCGAGCCGGACGCCGTGGACGCGGGCACGCGCTCGAAGGCCAAGATGATCAACTACGGCATCGTCTACGGCCTGTCGGGGTTCGGCCTGGCCGACCGCCTCCAGATCCCGCGCGAGGAGGCCGACGCCTTCATCGAGACCTACCTCGACCGCTTCCCGGCCGTCCGACGCTTCATCGAGGAGACGATCGCCTTCGCCACCGAGGAGGGCTACGTGGCCACCCTGTTCGGCCGGCGCCGGCGCATCCCCGAGCTGCGCGCGCGCAATCGCCAGACGCGCCAGCTCGGCGAGCGCCTGGCCGTGAACACGGTCATCCAGGGGACGGCGGCCGACGTCATCAAGATGGCCATGGTCCGCGCCCACCGGGCGCTGGCCGAGGCGGACCTGGAGACCCGCCTCGTGCTCCAGATCCACGACGAGCTGCTGTTCGAGGGGCCGGCCGCGGAGGCGCCGGACGCCACGGAGGTCGTGCGCACCGCGATGGAGCGCGCCGCCGACCTCGACCCGCCGCTGGCCGTCGACATCGGCGCCGGGCCCAACTGGATGGAAGCCAAGTAGTGGACCGCGGCGCGGCCGTCCTGCTCACCGCCGCCGTGGGCGGGCTGATCGCGCTCCAGGCGCCGATCAACTCGCTGCTGGGCAAGACCGTCGGCACCTGGCAGGCGGCGGCGGTCTCGTTCGGCATCGGGACCCTGCTGCTGGCCGCGATCGTCACCGTGGCCGGCGGCGGCTGGGGCGAGCTGGGCGAGCTGCGCGGGGTGCCGTGGTACTACCTGGTCGGCGGCCTGCTGGGCGCGGCCTACGTGACCACCGTCCTGGTCACCGTGCGCTCGCTGGGCGCCGGGGGCGTGACCGCGGCCACCATCGCGGGGCAGCTGACCCTGTCGATGGTGGTCGACCAGCTCGGCATCCTGGGCGTCGATCGCCAGCCGATCACCGTCGAGCGCATGCTGGGCGTCCTGCTCCTGGCCGCCGGCACCTATCTGATCGTCCGGGACTAGGCGCGTATAGAGTCGGATCGGCGTGGAGGGAACGGTGCAGCCGAGCGCCACGGTCGCGATCCCGCGGCGGTTCAACGGGCCCCCGGACTACGGTCACGGGGGCTACTCGTGCGGGGTGGTCGCCGGCCTGGTGGACGGGCGGGTGGCGTCGGTGTCGCTGCGCCGCCCGCCGCCGCTCGACACCCCGCTGGACGTGCGGCGCGCCGACGACGGCACGGTGGCGGTCCTCGACGGCGACGCCGTCGTGGGGGAGGGGGAGCCCGCGGAGCTCGAGCTCGAGGTCCCCGCGCCGGTCTCCGTGGAGGCGGCCCGCGCGGCGCGGACGCGCAACCCCTGGGCCGACCGCCACCCGTTCCCCACGTGCTTCGGGTGCGGGACCCGGCGCGACCGCACCGACGCGATCGCCACGCTCCTCGGACCGGTCGAGGGCCGTGACGGGATCGTCGCCGACACGTGGACGCCGCAGGCCGAGTTCGCCGACGAGGCCGGGCGCATCACCCCGCTGTTCGTGTGGGCCGCGCTGGACTGCGCCACCGGCGCGGGGACGATCGGGTTCGGCTCAGGGCCCCACGTCCTGGCCCGGCTGACCGTGGACCCGGCGCTCGCGCCCGTGCGCGCGGGCGAGGAGCACGTCGTCATGGCCTGGTCACGCGGCGGCGAGGGCCGCAAGAAGGTCGGCGCCGCCGCCCTGGTGACGGCGGACGGCCAGGTGTGCGCGGTCGGCGAGGGCCTGTGGATCGCCCTGCGCGACCCGTCCACCCACGGCGCGCAGGTCTAAGTCCGACAGTTGACCGCGATATCCGCGGTGAAGTGTCGATCCTGGACAGCGAGCGGGGCGGCCCGGAGGCCGCTCCGTCCCGGCGCCGGACCGGCGAACTCGGGCGGGGCGATGCGCAGGTAGTGGTCGAAGAACCAGTCGGTGGCGCGCCGGCGCCCGAAGCCCTGGAGGACCCGGACCAGCGCGCGGGGCGGGATCCGCGGGACCAGGTCCTGCACCCGTTTCATCGCCTCGAACTTCCAGCGATGCTCGGCGCTGAAGGCGTGGTAGCGGCGCAGCGCCTCGTCGCGAGTGCGCCGGCCCTCGACGACCGCGCGCAGCTCGCGCCCGCACGCCACGCCGAAGTACAGCGCGGTGCGGATCCCCTCGGCCGTGGTGGGGATGCAGTGGCCGGCGCTGTCGCCGGCGAAGAAGACGCCGTCCTCGGTGGCGGGCCGGATGCGGTGGGGGATCCAGTTGCCCTGGTAGCGGACGGCCGGCACGCCGAGGTCCTGAGCGAGCTGGACGGTCTCCGCCTTCACCGGCGGCCGGGGGTCGAACGAGCCGATGCCCACCCGCAGCTCTCCGTCGGCGGGGAAGCTCCAGGCGTAGCCGGCGCGCACGTAGCGGCGGTCGATCCACAGCTCGAGGTCCTCGCCGCGCCCGTGCGGGTGGACCTCGAGGCCCCGGGACAGGTAGGCCTCGGGCGGCTGGACGTTCTCGCCGCCGCCCAGCACGCGGCGCCAGCCCAGCGCGTCGACGACCAGGGGGGCGTGCAGGTCGCCGCGGTCGGTGCGCACGCCGCCGGGGATCCGGCCCTCGACCTTGGCCGTCTCGAAGTCCGCGCTTCCGGCGCTCTGGGCGCGGAGCAGGCGGCACAGCGTGCGGTAGTCGAAGGTGGAGAACGTCCAGGGCAGCTTCCAGCGCACGCTGCCGTGCGGGGTGTGGACGACGAGGTCGGGGAAGGTCTGCTGGAGCGACTCCTCCAGCCCCATCGCGTGCAGCCAGCTCGTGGGGATCCCGCAGGCCGAGGTCTGGCGCTCGCCGACCTCGTAGCGGTCCACGATCAGCGTCCGCGCGCCCGTTCCGGCCAGCTCGCGAGCCACCGCGAGCCCGGCGAAGCTGGCGCCGCACACGAGCACGTCCCACTCGCCCGAGAGGGGCGTGCGGTCGGCCCCTCGCTTGGTCTCGCGCCGCGGCATGGCGGGGGATCATAGGACGGTTCCTCCGCTAACCTGCTGCCTTCATGGCCGAAGCCACCACCACTGCCCCTGCCGAAGCCCGGGTCGTCGACGGCTCCGACGGGCTCCTGCTGGAGATCGACGGGCAGATCGTCCCCAACTACGACGCCACGATCTCCCCCTTCTCGGAGGGCGACGTGGTCAGCGGCAAAGTGGTCCGGATCGACAACGACGAGGTCCTCGTCGACATCGGCTACAAGTCCGAGGGCGTCATCCCGTCCAACGAGCTGTCGATCCGCAAGGCGGTCGACCCCTCCGACGAGGTGGAGATGGGCGAGGAGGTCGACGCCCTCGTCCTGACCAAGGAGGACCAGGACGGCCGGCTGATCCTGTCCAAGAAGCGCGCCCGCTTCGAGAAGGCGTGGCGGCGCATCGAGGCGGCGGCCGAGTCGGGCGAGCCGGTCGTGGGCACGGTCATCGAGGTGGTCAAGGGCGGTCTGATCATCGACCTCGGGGTGCGCGGCTTCCTGCCCGCCTCGCTGGTCGACATCCGCCGCGTGCCCCATCTGGACGAGTACATGGGCACGGAGATCGAGTGCAAGGTCATCGAGCTCAACCGTTCGCGCAACAACGTCGTGCTCTCGCGCCGCGCCGTGCTCGAGGAGGAGCGCAAGGAGGTCCGCCAGCAGATCCTCGACCGCCTCCAGCCGGGGCTGGTCGTGGAGGGCCAGATCTCCAACATCGTCGACTTCGGCGCCTTCGTGGACCTCGACGGCATCGACGGCCTGATCCACATCTCCGAGCTGTCGTGGTCGCACGTCAACCACCCGAGCGAGATCCTCAACATCGGCGACACCGTCGCGGTGAAGGTGCTCGACATCGACCGCGATCGCCAGCGCATCTCGCTGGGTCTCAAGCAGACGCAGGAGGACCCGTGGCAGCGCGTGGTCGACACCTACAACGTCGGCGACGAGCTCGAGGGCACCGTCACGAAGGTCGTGGCGTTCGGCGCCTTCGTCGAGATCCTCAACGGCGTCGAGGGCCTCGTCCACATCTCCGAGCTGGCCGCTCACCACGTCGAGAACCCGCGCGAGATC
>DATLOP010000036.1:0-3149 GCA_035536255.1 Solirubrobacteraceae bacterium | reverse complement strand
GCGGCGTCCCCTGCCACGCGATCGTCGGCGGCGACGCCCTCCCGCCCTTCGAGCACCGCCTGCTGGACCTGGCCACGGTGGACGAGGCGACCACGCTGGAGGAGATCGAGGCCGCGGCCCGCGACCTCGGCGAACGCCTCCAGCCCCGACGCGGTCGTCGTTAACCCCCCATGTCGGGGTTAACCGCAACCGGTGGGCGTCGTAGGGTGCCGGTTCGTGGCGGAGCGGCTTCGCAATCGTCGGGCGGTCGTCGTCGGGGCCGGGTCGTTCGGGACCGCGGTGGCCGTCCTGCTCGCGCGCGCCGGCGTGCGCACCACCCTGCAGACGCGCACGCCCGAGCAGGCGCGGCGGCTGAACTCCGAGCGCGTCAGCCAGGAGTACCTCCCCGGCGTCGGCCTGCCGCGCGAGCTGCGGGTCGAGGCGGCCACCGCCGGCCTGGGCCGCGCCGACCACGTGTTCCTCGGCGTCCCGTCGCGGGGGCTGGACGAGGTGATCGCCGGGCTGTCTCGCGCGGGCCTGGACCCCCGGGCCTGCGTGATCTCGCTGGCCAAGGGCCTCGTCCCGCCCGAGGGCGTGGCCCCGACCGCCCTGCTGCGCGAGCAGCTCGGCCCCGAGCGCGTGGCCTGCATCGGCGGCCCCGCCCACGCCAACGAGATGGTCAGCGCCGGCGCGGGCCTGGTCGCGGCCTCGGCCAGCGAGGCCCTGGCCGCCACGCTGGCCCGCACGTTCACCGCGGCCGGCGTGGTGTGCGAGGTCAGCAGCGACCCGGTCGGCGTGGAGCTGGCCGGGGCGGCCAAGAACGCCGCGGCGCTGGCCGCGGGCGCCACCGAGGCCCAGGGGCTCAACGCGGCCGGGGCCGCGGCGGGCCACATCTTCGCCGAGGTCTGGCGCGTCGCCGAGGGCCAGGGCGCGCGCCCGGAGTCGCTGATCGGCCTGGCCGGGACGGGCGACCTGGGGGCCACCGCGCTGGCTCCCCAGAGCCGCAACCGCCGGGCGGGCGAGCTGCTGGCCGCCGGGGTGCCGGCGGCGGAGATCCCGGCGCGGATCGGCCAGGCCGTGGAGTCGCTGGAGTCCGTCCCGCTGCTCGCGCGCGCCCTCACCGCGGCCGGGGTCGACGCGCCGGTGACCGCGGCCCTGGGACGCCTGATCTCCAGCGAGCTGCCGCTCGACGATTGGGTGGCGCTCGTGCGCACGACGGTCCCCCCGCCCGCCCGCTTCGGCCGCCGTCAGGGGCGGTTGCGCCGCGCCTGGGAGCGGGTCCGCCGGTGGTTGCGCCGCCGCGACCGGGCGTGACGGACGCCGTTGCGCCTCAGCCGCGCCGCTCGGCCAGCGTCGTCATCACGGCCTCGTAGACGCCCGCGCCATGCCCGGCCTGCGCGATGCGCACGTTGCGCCCGGCCGCCGCCTCGCGCAGCGCGGGGTCGCGCTCCAGGGCGTTGCCGACGAGCCAGAACGTCCCCACGACGTCCGCCGCCTCGAGGTCCTCGCGCGAGTCGCCGACCGCGATGCACTCCTCGCGGGCGTACCCGCGGACCTGCATGTGGCGGGCCACCGCCGCCGCCTTGGACGTGGCCGCCGGAATCAGGTGGTAGGCGTGGGACTGCTCCACGTCGAGCGTCGGAGAGCGCCGGCGGATCGCCCCGTTGTCCACCAGCCGCAGGCCCTCGACCCCCTCGGCGCGCATCAGCTCGCCCGCCTCGTCGGGGTCGACGAAGCCCCGGAACAGGTGCGACACCTCGCGGTCGAGGTGCCAGGGCTCGTGGTACTCCAGGCGCCGGGCGTAGCGCTCCAGCAGCAGCGTGGGGGCGCCCGACGCCTCGATCTGGTCGTGGATCGAGCGCTCCCCCGGCTGCAGGTCGCCGGTCAGCCACTCGTCCTCGCCGTCGACGTGCAGGCCCGACCCGACCTCGTAGATGAAGGCGCTCGAGCCGATGAGGCGCGCGTCCTCGTGGACCTGCGCGCGCCGGCGGCCGGAGTAGATGACGACCTCCACGTCGGCGCGAAAGCACGCCTCCAGCGCCCGGACGCCCAGCAGCTCGAAGTTCCCCTCGCCGTCGCGCAGCAGCGACGCGCCGGCGCCGAGCAGGGTCCCGTCCAGGTCGCAGTAAACGCAGCGCATGGCGCCGCGGAGTCTAGGAAGCGGCGCGGAGCGAGGCCATCGGGGGGCGCTCGAGCACCGGCGGAGGCGGGCCGCCGGCCGGGCGTCCCTCCAGCGCCAGCCGCGACAGCGCGGCGTTGAGCACGGCGTCGGCCATCGGCGCCAGGGCGAGCAGCGGCTGGTGGGTGTTCTGGCGCTCCTCGAGGTCGACCTGGGCGATGGCGCCGATCCCGACCTCGCTCCACACGTCGACCAGCATCGCCATCTCCACGCCGTAGCCCGTCATGAAGGGCAGGCGCTCGAGCAGCTCGCGGCGCACGGCGATCTCGCCGGCCAGCGGCTGGCGAACCGCCGCCAGCTCGGGCCACCAGGCGCGCAGCAGCGGCCGGGCCAGCAGCTCCGTCACGCGGCCCCCGCCCTCAGGCAGCACGACGTCTCCGGCCCGGAACGGGCGGCGGAAGAACCCCTTGGCGAACTGCACGCCCTCCCCGCAGGCCACGGCGCCGGCGGGTCCGAGGGCGAAGTGGCGCCCGAACCCCTCGGTGTCGCCGTCCACGAAGCACACGACGTCCTCGGCCACCACCGCCTGGGCGCGCCACATGGCGTCGCCCTTCCCCTGCACCGGTCCCAGGTCGGCGAACAGCTCACCCTGCTGGACGACCTCGGCCCCGGCGCGGCGGGCGAGCTCGCCGGTCCCGTCGGCCGAGTGCGCGTCGAGGACGATCACGCGGTCGATCGCGCCGGCCTCGCGCAGCGCGACCAGCTCGGCGGCGACGTGGCCGATCGTCGGCGCGCACTCGCGCGCGGGAACGCACACCGCCACGGTGTCCTGGCGGTCGCGCAGCCGGGCGATGGGGAACTCGGCGTGCCGGTACGTCTTCACGGACACAGGGATACCCCGCGACAGGTGTCCCTGACTCCACCGACGACGCGGTTGAGCTGGTCGGTGACCGGCCGCACGGGCGCGGGAGCCTGGCGCCCGCCGTCCTCGACGACGCGGCCGGCGGCGTCGAGTGCGGCACCGGCGGCCGAGCCGGAGCCGCCGCCTCCA
>DATLOP010000035.1:0-3381 GCA_035536255.1 Solirubrobacteraceae bacterium | reverse complement strand
GGCGGCCGTAGCCGGGGTGGCCGGCGTCCGGGCCTATCCGGCGCTGGAGATCGACGCCGGGCCGCCGGCCCTCGCCCTCGCCGCCGCCCTGCCGGCGCTCGCCCTGCTCCCCTTCGCCGGCCGCCGGGGGGTCCGCCGGTGAGCGTCCTCGCCGTCGACCGCCTGACCTACCGCTACCCGGACGCCGCCGAGCCGGCGCTGCGCGACGTCTCGCTCGCCCTGGAGGAGGGGGAGCTGGCCATCGTGTGCGGGCTGTCGGGCTCGGGGAAGTCGACGCTGCTGCGAGCCGCTTCGGGGCTGGTGCCCCACTTCCACGGCGGGGAGGCGTCCGGCCGCGTCGTCACCGCCGGCCTGGACACGCGCGACCACGGGCCGGGCGAGGTCGCCGCCCGCTGCGGCTCGCTGTTCCAGGACCCCGAGACGCAGGTCGTGATGGGGACCGTCCGGGCCGAGCTGGCTTTCCCGCTGGAGAACCGCGGCGAGCCCGCGGCCGCCGTGGCGCGCGGGGTGGAGGAGGCGGCGCTGGCCCTCGGCGTGGCCCACCTCCTCGACCGCCCCACCCACGAGCTGTCGGGCGGCGAGCTGCAGCGCGTCGCACTCGGCGCCGCGCTGGCCGGACGCCCGGACCTGGTCGTCCTCGACGAGCCGACCTCGCAGCTGGACCCGGTGGCCGGCGACGAGCTGGTGTGGCTGCTGCGCCGGCTCAACGAGGAGTGGGGGACGACGATCCTGCTGGCCGAGCACCGCCTGGAGCGCTGCCTGCCCGCGGCCGACCGGGTGATCGCCATGGAGCGCGGCGCCATCGCCTGCGACGCCCCGCCGCGCCGGTTCCTGGAATGGGCGGCCGCGCACTCGCCGGCGCTCCAGACGCCCGGCGCGCTGCTGTTCCAGCGCGCCGGCCTGCGCCCGCCGCCCACCGGGGTCAAGGAGGCGCGGGCCACCCTGCGCGCCCACGGCCTGCTGCCCGAACGGCCGGAGCCCCCGGCGCCCACGCCCCGTCCGCGGCGCCGGGCCGGAGCGGTGTCCCTCGACCGCGTCTGGCTCGAGTGGCCCGAGGGCCGGGCCGCCCTGCGCGGCCTGACGCTGGAGGTGGCGCCCGGCGAGCGCGTGGCGCTGATGGGACGCAACGGGGCGGGCAAGTCGACGCTGCTGCGGATCGCCGCCGGGCTGACGGCGCCCACGCGCGGCCGGGTCCGGCGCGCGGGCCGGGTGGCGTTGCTGCTCCAGTCCCCCGGCGACTACCTGGTCCGTGAGCGGGTGGGCGAGGAGCTGCCCGCGGACGCGCTGGAGCGGGCCGGTCTGGCCCACCTGGCCGATCGCCACCCGCGCGACCTGTCCGGCGGCGAGCGCCAGCGGCTCGCCCTGGCCATCGTCCTGGAGGAGGGCGAGCGCCCGGCCGCCGTCTGCCTGGACGAGCCCACGCGCGGCATGGACCGGGGCCACAAGGGCGCGCTGGCCTCGCACCTGCGCGAGCTGTCGGCCACGGGCATCGCGACCGTGGTGGCCACGCACGACGCCGAGCTGGCCGCGGCGTTCGCCGACCGCGTCGTGTTGCTCGGAGACGGCGAGGTCGTGGCCGACGGCGCGCCCGCCGAGGTCCTGACCGGCGGCTGGTACTTCGCCACCGAGACGGCGCGCATCCTCGGCGGCGCCGCCGGCGCGCTGGACCCCGTCGCCGGAGCCGAGCACCTGTCCCGCCGGATGACCGTCGAGGTGGCCCCATGAGCTGGCAGATCGCGTCCTTCTCCATCCTCTCGCTGGCCCTGGCCGCGGGGTTCGCCTGGTACGAGCGCGCCCACCCCTCGGCGCGGGTGCTCGCGCTGGTCGCGACGATGGCCGCCCTGGCGGCCCTGGGCCGCGTCGCCTTCGCCCCGCTGCCCAACGTCAAGCCGACGACCGACATCGTCCTCATCTCCGGGATGGCGCTGGGCGGCGCGCCCGGCTTCGCGGTCGGCGCGCTGGCCGCCCTGACCTCCAACCTGTTCTTCGGCCAGGGCCCGTGGACGCCGTGGCAGATGGCCGCCTGGGGCGGCGTGGGGATCGCCGGGGCGGTGCTCGGCCGCGTGGTCGGCGAGCGGATCGGACGGGTCCCGCTGGCCCTGGCGTGCGCGCTGGCCGGGCTGGCCTTCGGGGCGGTGATGAACTTCTCCACCTGGGTCACGTACACGGGCGACCACTCGCTCGCCGCCTACGGGACGATCGCCGGCGCCGCCGTGCCGTTCGACGTGGCCCACGCCGCCGGCAACGCGGTGTTCGCGCTCGCCTTCGGCCCCGCGCTGCTGCGGGCGCTGACGCGGTTCCGGCGGCGGCTGGACTTCACCTGGCGACCGGCGCCCGCGGCCACGGCGACGGTGGCCGCGCTCGGCGCCGCGCTGGTGCTGGCCGCCCCGGCGGCCGCGGCGAGCCCGGCGTCCTACCTGCTCGGCGCCCAGAACGCCGACGGGGGCTGGGGCGGGGCGCCCGGGCAGCCGTCGGCCCAGCTCTACACGGGCTGGGCGGCGCTCGGCCTGGCCGCCACCGGGCGCAACCCGCGCGACGTGCGCCGCGGCGGGCGGACCCCGCTGGACTTCATGCGCGCCAACGTCCGCCAGCTCGACGACACCGGGGAGGTGGAGCGCACGATCCTCGTCCTCGCGGCCGCCGGCGTCAGCCCCCGCAGGTTCGGCGGACGCGACCTGGTGGCCGACCTCGAGCGCCGGCGCCGCGCCAACGGCTCCTACACGGGGGGGACCGTCCTGACCGCGTTCAGCGTCCTGGCCCTGAAGGCGGCGGGCCGCGGCTCCACGCCGGGCGTGCGCGCGTCGGTCCGCTGGCTGGAGGGCCAGCAGAACCCCGACGGCGGCTTCAGCGTCGGCGGGCGCGGGATCCAGAGCACGATCGACGACACCGCGGCCGTGGTCGAGGGGCTCGTGGCGGCGGGACGGCGCGGCGCGCGCCCGGTCCGCCGCGCGGTCGCCTTCCTGGCCCGGGTCCAGAACCCGGACGGCGGGTTCGCGCTCAACGAGGGCGACGCCTCCAACGCGCAATCCACGGCCTACGTCGCCCAGGCGTTCCTCGCCGCGGGCACCAACCCCGACCGCGTCCGCCGCGGCGGCTCGCGCTCCCCGCTGGCCTACCTGCGCTCGCTGACGCAGCCCAACGGCCTCGTGCGCTACTCGCGCACGAGCACCCAGACCTCGGTCTGGGTGACCGCCCAGGCCGCCATGGCGCTGGCCCGCAGGCCGCTGCCGATCCGCCGCGTCCCGCGTCGCGCGGGGGCGTCGGGCGTCGCCGGCACGCCAGCCGGGGCGGCGCCCGACGCCGCGGCGAACGCCCCTGCAAACGGCGGGGCCAAGGCCTCCTCGCGGTCCGCCACCCCCGAGATCCTGCGCGCGGCGCGGG
>DATLOP010000034.1:0-19256 GCA_035536255.1 Solirubrobacteraceae bacterium | reverse complement strand
GACGACCTCGACGCCGGACGCGTCCAGCGCGCCGAGCGCGCTGCGCAGGTCGCGCACCGCGGACTCGGCGATGTTGCCCAGGTCGGCCTTGGTCACCACGAGCACGTCGGGGACCTCCATGATCCCCGCCTTGAGGAACTGAAGCACGTCGCCCGAGCCGGGCTGGACGACCACGGCCACGGTGTCGGCGGCGTCGGCCACGTCGGTCTCGGACTGCCCCACGCCGACGGTCTCGATCACCACGACGTCGAAGGCGGCGGCCAGGGCCTGGGCGGCGGCCCGGGTGGAGGCGGCGAGGCCGCCGAGCGTGTCGCCGGCGGCGGTCGAGCGGATGAACACGCCGCGGTCGGACGGGTCCACGGCGATCCGCGCACGGTCCCCGAGCAGCGCGCCCCCCGAGCGGCGCGACGTCGGGTCGACGGCCAGGACGGCCACCGTGCGGCCCGCGCGCCGCCAGGCGGCGACCAGCCAGGACAGCAGGGAGGACTTCCCCACGCCGGGCGGGCCGGTGATCCCCACGACGTGAGCCGGCGCCTCGCCGCCCAGGGCGGCCGGGGAGACCTCACGCAGCAGCGCCGCCACCTCCTCCGGACCACCCGGCCGCCGCGCCTCGACCAGATTCAGCGCCGCCGGGGCCGCGGAGAGGTCGCGGTCGCGGAGACGACGGCCGAGCTCGGCGCCGGAGAGGGCGCCGCCGGTCGAGGTCGCGCCGGGGGCGGCTTCGCCGGGCTCTTCGCCGCTCACGCGGCGGCGGCCACGCCGTGGTGCTGGGCGACGAGGCCGACGATGTCGCGCATGATGCGGTTGAGGTCGAAGTCCTTGGGGGTGTAGACGGCGGCCACGCCGGCCTGGCGCAGCGCGCTCGCGTCGGCCTCGGGGATGATCCCGCCGACGACGACCGGCGCGTCGACGCCGGCCTCGCGCAGGCCCTCGATCACGCTCGGGATCAGCTCGCGGTGCGAGCCGGAGAGGATGGACAGGCCGATGACGTGGACGCCCTCGTCGGACGCCGACTTGGCGATCTGCGACGGAGTCAGGCGGATCCCCTCGTAGACGACCTCCATCCCGGCGTCGCGCGCGCGCACGGCGATCTGCTCGGCGCCGTTGGAGTGCCCGTCCAGCCCCGGCTTGCCGACCAGCACCTTGAGCCGTCGGCCCATGGCGTCGGACACCCGGTCGACCTCCTCGCGCAGCGCCTCGAGCTCCTCGTTGCCGCCGCCGGCCACGGCCTCGCCCACGCCGGTCGGGGCGCGGTAGTCGCCGAACGAGTCGCGCAGCGCCTGCGCCCACTCGCCGGTGCTCACGCCGGCCTGGGCGGCGGCGATCGAGGCGGGCATGATGTTCCGCGCGTCGTCGGCGGCCACGCGGCGCAGCTCCTCCAGCGCGGCCTGCGCGGCGGCCTCGTCGCGCTGCGCGCGCCACTGCGCCAGCGCCGCGATCTGCTGGGCCTCGACGTCGGGGTCGACCACGAGGATCCCGCCCTCGGCGTCGGCGGTCAGCGGCGACTCCTCGGTCTCAGCGAAGCGGTTGATCCCCACGACCACCAGCTCGCCGTCCTCGATGCGCCGCACGCGCTCGCGGTGCGAGTTGACGAGCTCGGCCTTCATGTAGCCCACGGCCTCGACGGCGCCGCCGCGCTCGCCCACGCGCGTCAGCTCGGCCCGGGCTGCCTCGACCAGCTCGGACACCAGCCCCTCCATCACCTTGGAGCCCTCGAAGACGTCGGGGTACTCGAGTAGGTCGGTCTCGAAGGCCAGCACCTGCTGGATGCGCAGCGACCACTGCGGGTCCCAGGGCCGCGGAAGGCCCAGGGCCTCGTTCCACGCCGGCAGCTGGATGGCCCGCGCCCGGGCCGAGCGCCCCAGCGTCACGGCCAGCGCCTCGAGCACGATGCGCTGCACGTTGTTCTCGGGCTGGGCCTCGGTGAGGCCGAGCGAGTTGACCTGCACGCCGTAGCGGAAGCGCCGCAGCTTGGGGTCCTCGACGCCGTAGCGCTCGCGTCCCAGCTCCTCCCAGAGCAGCGACATCGCGCGCAGCTTGGCGTGCTCCTCCACGAAGCGCACGCCGGCGTTGACGAAGAAGGAGATGCGACCGAACACCTTGGGCATCAGCGACTCGTCGACCCGCTCGCGCACGGCGTCCAGGACGGCGATCGCGTTGGCCATCGAGAAGGCGATCTCCTGCACGGGCGTCGCCCCGGCCTCCTGCAGGTGGTAGGAGCACACGTTGATCGGGTTCCAGCGCGGGACGTGCTCGACCGTGTAGGCGACGATGTCGGCGATCAGCCGCATCGACGGGCCGGGCGGGAAGGCGTAGGTGCCGCGGGACAGGTACTCCTTGAGGATGTCGTTCTGCGTGGTGCCGGAGAGCGCGTCCGGCGTGATGCCGTTCTCCTCCGCCGTGGCGACGTAGAGCGCCCGCAGCCAGGCCGCCGTCGCGTTGATCGTCATCGACGTGTTCATCTCGTCCAGCGGGATGCCGTCGAGCAGGGCGTGCATGTCGCCCTTGTGCGCGATCGCGACACCCACCTTTCCCACCTCGCCGCGCGCCAGCTCGTGGTCGGCGTCGTAGCCGGTCTGGGTGGGCAGGTCGAAGGCGATCGACAGCCCGGTCTGGCCCTTGGCCAGGTTGCGCCGGTAGAGCTCGTTCGACGCCTTGGCCGTCGAGTGCCCGGCGTACGTGCGCATCAGCCAGGGGCGGTCGGGCTCGGGGAGCCGGTGGTCGCTCATCGCCCCGGAGATTCTATTGGGGGGTGTCGGGATCCGGCTTCGACGGCGCTCCCGCCACCGCGTCCAGAGCCCGGTGGCGGCGGCTCTCCAAGCGGGCGTAGCGTTGCTGCGCGCGCTCCAGCTTGCGCGAGCCCGGCTTGTAGAAGCGCCGCGCCCAGGGGGAGTGCGGCTGGGCGAGCCGGATCGCGCCGGCCAGCGCGATCAGCGGCACGAACAGCCCGAACAGGCCCAGCCAGCGCTTGCCCTTGAGGATGGCCAGCGTGGAGTAGGCGACCGCGATGGCCACGGCGACCGCGATCGCCGTGACCGAGCCCTGGGCGTCCTCGACCTCCCACGGCGCCGCCCCGGTCACGACCAGGCCGCCGAGCACGAGCGCTATCACCACGGCGTCGACCGAGGAGCGGCCCTCGTCGGACCAGTAGACGTCCTGGAGGTGCAGCCACAGCGCGAACTCGTCCAGCGTCAGGCCCATCCCCACACCGAACAGGACGGCGAGGATCTCCATCCACGGGTCGCCGGGCTGCAGGGCGAAGCCCAGGAACCCCGACACCATCAGCAGCAGGATCCCCCACACCAGGTGGTGGATGTGCAGGCCGCCCTTGGTCTCCACGTTGCCCGGCCACCACGAGACCTGGGCGCGGATCATCCGCGCGCTGGTGCGGATGAACAGCCACGACACCAGGAACCCGGCCAGCAGCAGGAACCCCGCCCGCTGACCGTCGTGGCCGAGGAAGTGGGTGGGCAGCTGGAGGTCGAGGTCCACGGCGGCGCCATGGTAGGTGTTCCGTTCGCATGGAAGCCATCGACGTCCGCCACCTGGGCCGAGAGCGCGTGATCTGCTGCTGGCGGGCGGGCGACGTGCTGGTCGACCCCGGGCCGGAGTCGTCGCTGCCCACGCTGCTCGAGGCGCTCGGCGGGGAGGCGCCGCGGGCCATCCTGCTCACGCACATCCACCTCGACCATGCGGGGGCGACGGGCGCGCTGGTGCGCCGCTGGCCGGCGCTCGAGGTCTGGGTCCACGAGCGCGGCGCGCCGCACCTGGCCGATCCGTCGAAGCTGCTGAGCAGCGCCGGGCGCCTGTACGGCGACGACATGGCGCGGCTGTGGGGGGAGATCGTCCCGGTGCCGAAGGAGCGCATCCGCCCGCTGGCCGGCGGCGAGACCGTCCACGGCTTCCGGGTCGCCTACACCCCCGGCCACGCGTCCCACCACGTCTGCTACCTGCACGAGGACAGCGGCCGGGCCATGGCCGGCGACGTGGCCGGCGTGCAGGTCGTGCCCGGCGGGCCGATCGTCCCCCCGACGCCGCCGCCCGACATCGACCTCGAGGCGTGGAACGCCTCGCTGTCGCAGCTCGCCGAGTGGAAGCCGGACTCGCTGGGGCTCACGCACTTCGGCGGCGTCGAGCGGCCGTTCGAGCACCTGGCCGCGATGCGCGACGCGCTGACCCACTGGGGCACGCTGGCGCGCGAGCTGGACGCCGACGAGTTCGCCGAGCGCGTGCGGACCGAGATGGCCGCGGGCCCGGCCGCCGACGCCTACCTCCAGGCCTGCCCCCCCGACCTCCAGCACCTGGGTCTGGATCGGTACTGGCGCCTGCGCGACACCGCTTCCGGCTGAAGTGCTACCTTCATGTACATGAAGAACGCCGTCGGCGTCGGGGAGCTGCGACAGAACCTGAGCCGCTATCTGCGCCGCGTGGAGCGGGGCGAGAGGCTCGTGGTCACCGACCGCAACCGGCCGGTCGCCGAGCTCGGCCCGCCGCCGTCCGGCGGCGAGACGCTGGACCGCCTGATCGCCGAGGGCCGGGTCTCGCGACCCGTCCGGCGCACGCTGCCCGAGCCGTTGAGGCTCGACGGCGACTCCGGCGCGCTCAGTCGCGCGCTGGACGAGATCCGCGGCGACCGCTGACGTGGCGCTGTTCTACGTCGACTCGTCGGCGCTCGTGAAGCTGGTCCTCTCCGAGCCGCAGACCGCTGCGCTGACCGCCTTCCTGGACGGCGCCGACCTCGTTTCCTGCGAGCTCGTCCTCACCGAGGTGCCCCGCGCCGTCCGGCGCGCGGCGGCCGGCGACCGGCGCTTGCCGCTGGACGACCTGGTCGGGAGGGCGCGGGAAGTGCTGGACGTGCTCGCGCTGCTGCCGCTCGACCGCGCGCTGCTGATGGGCGCCGGCGCCCTCGACGAGCCCGCGCTGCGGGCGCTCGACGCCATCCACGTCACCGCGGCCGCCGGAGCCGGTCCGGTCGACGCGTTCGTCACCTACGACGAGCGCCAGAGCGCCGCGGCGCGCCTGGCCGGCCTGCGAACGGTGGCCCCGGACGCGCGCATGCGCGAAACTGATCGCAACGACGAGGGAGAGGGATGAGCGAGTTCGACGACACACGCCGGGCGATCCTGGAGGCGGTCTGCGACACCGTCGTGCCCTCGATCCAGCGCGAGCCCGATCCGCACGGGCTGTGGGCGCGCAAGGCCAGCGACATCGGCGTCCCGGAGATGGCGCGGGACGCGCTGTCCCAGCTCCCGCCCGACCAGCTCGCCGGCCTGATGGAGCTGCTCGACGGCCTGGGCCAGCAGGGGTTCACGCGCGCGTCGCAGGCCTCGCGCGAGCAGCTGCTGACCAACGTGTCGCTGCTCGGCCCCGAGGCGGCGGCCGGCGTGGGGGCGCTGATCTCCCTCACGCTCTTCCTCGCCTACGGCGCGCCGATCGACTCCCAGACCGGCCAGAACCCCAACTGGCGCGCCTTCGGCTATCCAGGGCCGACGTCCCCGCCACCCGACGTGGCCCGGGCGATCGAGCCGCTCGTCCCCGACGGCGACCTCGAGCTGGAGGCCGACGTGTGCGTCATCGGCTCGGGCGCCGGCGGCGGCGTGATCGCGGGCAAGCTGTCCGAGGCGGGGGCGAGCGTCGTCGTGTTGGAGGCGGGCGGCTACCACGACGAGTCCGACTTCACCCAGCTCGAGCTCGACGCCTACCGGAAGATGTACTGGCGCGGCGGCCCCCAGCCGACGGCCGACCTCAACGTGACCGTGTACGCGGGCGCCACCCTGGGCGGCGGCACCGTGGTCAACTGGACCAACTGCCTGCGCACCAAGCCGTGGGTGCGCGACGACTGGGCCCGCGAGGGGCTGGAGGACGTCGGCGGCCCGGACTTCGAGCGTCACCTGGACGCCGTCTGGGGCCGGCTCGGCGTGACCGGCGACTGCTCGGACCTCAACGGCCCCCACCAGCGGATGCAGGAGGGCGCGGACGCCCTGGGCTGGTCGTTCTCCTCGATCACCCGCAACACCGACCCCGCGGCCTACAGCCCGGAGACCGCGGCCTACATGGGCTTCGGCGACCAGTCCGGCGCCAAGCGCTCCACGCTGAAGACGTACCTGGTGGACGCGGCGAACAGAGGCGCGCGGATCCTCGTCCGCACGGCGGCCGAGCGCGTGCTGGTGGAGGGCGGGCGCGCGGCCGGGGTGGAGGCGGTCTACGCCGATCCCGGGACCGGGCGCAGCGCCCGCGTGACCGTGCGCGCGCCGCAGGTCGTGGTGGCCGCGGGCGCGCTGGAGACCCCCGCCGTGCTGCTGCGCAGCGGCATCGGCGGCCCGGCGGCGGGCCACAACCTCCACCTGCATCCGTGCACCGCGACCTACGGCGTCTACGCCGAGGACCAGCGCGCGTGGTGGGGCGCCCCGCAGACCGGCCTGGTCGACGAGTTCGACGACGCCGAGGACGGCTTCGGCTTCCTCGTGGAGAGCGCGCAGTACGCGCCCGGGCTGATCGGCTCGGCGCTGCCCTTCACCGGCGCGCGCGCCCACAAGGCGCTGATGGAGCAGGTGCCCTACGGCGTCACGTTCATCGGCCTGGTCCGCGACCGCGGCGGCGGGCGCGTCGAGCTCGACGCCAACGGACAGGCGGTCCCGTCGTACGCGCTCACCGACGAGCTGGACGTGCGCAACACGCACCGCGCGCTGGACGCCCAGGTCCGCCTGCACGCGGCGGCCGGGGCGCGGGAGATCGTCGGGATGGCGGCCGGCCTGCCGCGCTGGCGCCGCGGCGACGACATCGAGGCGTTCATCGCCCGCCTGCAGCGCGTCCCGCTGCGCTTCGGCGGCCACCGGCTGTTCGCGGCGCATCAGATGGGCACGGCGCGGATGGGCGCCGACCCGGCGACCAGCGTCGCCGACCCCCACGGCCAGCTGCACGACACGCCCGGGGTGTGGATCGGGGACTCCAGCGCGTTCCCGTCGGCCTCCGGGACCAACCCGATGATCTCGATCATGGCGCTCGCCCACCGCACGGCCGAGGCGGTCGCCGCGGCGTCCGGGGCGAGGCCGGCCGCCGAGCCCGCCACCACCTAGGAGACCGACATGGCCACCACGGAAGCACTGATCGTCCGCGACAAGCTCTACGTCGGCGGGGAGTGGGTGGACCCGGCGCGCGACGACGCCATCGAGGTCGTCAACTCGACGACCGAGGAGGTCATGGGCCGCATCCCGGCCGGCACGCCGCAGGACGTCGACCGCGCGGTCGCGGCCGCCCGCGCCGCCTTCGAGACGTGGTCCCAGACGCCGCGCGAGCAGCGCAGCGCGGTGCTGGAGGGCGTCGCGGCCGGGCTGGCCGCGCGCGCGGACGAGATCGCCGAGCTGGTCGCCCAGGAGCTGGGCATGCCGCTGGCGCTGTCCAAGGGCATCCAGGCCGGCCTGCCCACGATGACCTTCTCCGCGATGCCCGCGCTGATGGAGCAGGTGACGTGGGAGGAGGAGATCGGCAACTCCCTGGTCGTGCTCGAGCCGGTCGGCGTGGTCGGCGCGATCACCCCGTGGAACTACCCCCTGCACCAGATCTGCGCCAAGGTCGCCCCGGCGCTGGCCGCCGGCTGCACGATCGTCGTCAAGCCCTCGGAGGTCGTGCCGCTCAACGCCTTCGTCCTGGCCGAGATCTTCGAGGCGGTGGGGGCGCCCGCCGGGATCTTCAACCTGGTGACCGGCACCGGCCCCGTCGTGGGGGAGGCGCTCGTGGCCCACGAGGGCGTCGACATGGTCTCGTTCACCGGCTCCACGCGCGCGGGACGCCGCGTCAGCGAGCTGGCCAGCGCCCGCGTCAAGCCGGTGGCGCTGGAGCTGGGCGGCAAGTCGCCCAACGTGATCCTCGAGGACGCCGACCTGCAGTCCGCGGTGGCCGACGGCGTGTCCAAGTGCTTCCTGAACTCCGGCCAGACGTGCAGCGCGCTGACCCGCATGCTGGTCCCGCGCGAGCGCCTGGAGGAGGCCGAGCGCATCGCCGCGGCGGTGGCCGAGCAGTTCACGCCCGGCGACCCGTTCGACGCCGGCACCCGGCTGGGCCCGCTCGTCTCGGACACCCAGCGCGAGCGGGTGCGCGAGTACATCCGGGTCGGCGAGCAGGAGGGCGCGCGGCTGGTCACGGGCGGCGAGGAGGCCCCGGAGGGCCTCGAGCGGGGCTACTTCGTGCGGCCCACGGTGTTCTCCGACGTCACGCCGGACATGCGCATCGCCCAGGAGGAGATCTTCGGCCCCGTCCTGGCGATCATGCCCTACGAGGACGAGGACGACGCGGTCCGGATCGCCAACGACAGCGAGTACGGCCTGGCCGGCGGCGTGTGGTCGGCCGACGAGGAGCGCGCGAAGGCGGTGGCGCGGCGCATCCGCACCGGCCAGGTCGAGATCAACGGCGCGACGTTCAACCCCCTGGCGCCCTTCGGCGGCCTCAAGCAGTCCGGCCACGGCCGCGAGCTCGGCCGCTACGCGATCGAGGAGTTCCTCGTGCCGAAGGCCCTGCAGCTCTGATGGGCCAGACGGTCGAGCTTCCGCGCGCCGGCGACCCGGGGTCGGGCCTGGGCGGGGCCTGGCGCGTGATCGTGCGCAACGACGACCACAACACGTTCGACCACGTGGCGCGGACGCTGGCCCGCTACATACCCGGGGTGACGCTCGACACCGGCTACGCGATCGCCGACCGCGTCCACAACACGGGGCAGGCGATCGTGTGGACGGGGCCGCGCGAGCCGGCGGAGCTCTACTGGGAGCAGCTCGACGGCGCGGGCCTGACGATGGCGCCGCTCGAGCAGGGGTGAACGGCGGCTGGCGCAATCGCGCGCGACCGGCGCTGGCGGTGCTGCGCCCGGTCGTCGCCGTCCTGGCCGCGGTGGCCGTCGTCGTCCTGGGGACGATCGGCTACCTGCGCTGGCCCGGGGCCGACTACGGCTTCCTGGACGCGCTGTACCGCGCGGTCGCGCTGTTCGGCCTCAGCGGCGCGGTCGACCCCCCGGTGCCGGTCACGCTGGAGATCGCGCGGATCCTGGGGCCGCTCGTCACCGGCTACGCCGCCATCCGCGGCGTCATCGCCGTCTCGCGCGAGCGCGCGCAGCTCGCGCGCGTGCGGCTGTTCGCCCGCGACCACGTGGTGGTGGCGGGGCTGGGGGAGATGGGGCGCCGCCTGGCCGCCGCGTTCCGCGACGCGGGCTACCGCGTGGTGGCGATGGACCCCGACCCGCGCAGCCCGGCGGCCGAGGGCGCGCGCGAGCGCGGCGTCGTCGTCGTCCCCGGCGACGCCGCCGACCCGGCGCTGCTCGCCCGCACGGGGGTGGAGCGCGCGCGCCTCCTCTTCCTGACCACGGGCGACGACGGGGTCAACGTCGACGCCGCCGCGGCGGCCGAGCAGCTGCTGGACCGCCGCCCGGCGGGCATCCTCACCGTGTTCGCCCACCTCGACGACCCCGAGCTGCTGCGCTCGCTGACCGCCGAGGCGCTGACCACCGCCCGCGAGCCCAGCATCCGCCTGGAGTTCTTCAACGTCCACGTCACGTCGGCGCGGCTGATGATCCAGCGCTGGCCGCCCTTCGCCGGGACCGACCGCCCCCACGTGCTGATGGTGGGGATGGAGTCGGTGGGCGAGCAGCTGCTGCTGGCGCTGGCCAACGCGTGGGCGGCCCACACGCCGGGGCAGGGCCCGCCGCTGCGCGTGACGCTGGCCGGGCCTACGGCCCGGGCCGACCGCGACGTCCTGCTCGAGCGCCATCCCGGCCTGGCGCTGGCCTGCGACCTCGGCGCGCGCGAGCTGGGCCTGGAGACCGGGTCCTTCCGCGACGGCGGCGCGATGGCCGGGCCCGAGGGGACGGCCGACGTCACCTTCGCCTACGTGTGCCTGTGGAGCCAGTCGCAGGCCATGGCGGCGGCGCTGGCCCTGCACGCGCGGCCGGACGCCTGCGACGTCCCCGTCGTGGTTGCCCTGCCCGACGCCGACGCGGGCGTCGGGGTGGCGCTGACCGACGACGAGGGGCGGATGCGGGGGGTCGAGCCCTTCGGCCTGTACACCGAGGCCGCGACGCCCGCCGTCCTGCTGGGCGGCACGACCGAGCAGATCGCCCGGGCCAAGCACGAGCAGTACGTGGCCGCCGAGCGCGCGCGGGGCGTCGGCCCCGAGCAGAACCCGTCGATGGTGTCGTGGGACGAGCTGCCCGAGTCGCTGCGCGACTCCAACCGGCGCTTCGCGGACGGGATCGGGCGCAAGCTGGCCGAGACCGGGTGCGCGCTGGCGCCGACGCCGGTCGTGCTGGACGGCGAGCGCCCCGACTTCGCCTTCACCGACGAGGAGGTCGAGGGGCTGGCCCGGGCCGAGCACGACCGCTGGGCGGCTGACCTGCGCCGCGACGGCTGGCGGCCCACCGCCGGTCCCAAGGACCCCGAGGCGCGGCTGCACCCGCTGCTCGTCCCGTGGGAGGAGCTGCCGGAGGCCGAGCGCGACAAGGACCGCGAGCCGGTGCGCGAGATCCCGGAGATGCTCGCCCGGGCCGGCCTGCGCGTGTACCGCACGCGCCGCCGGCCGCCCGCCTAGGCGCGGGCCTGCAGCTCCTCGAGGTAGGCGCGCAGCTCGTCGTGCTCGGCGATGCGCGCGGCGAAGTACTCGCTGACCTGGGCGTTGGCCGCCTCGGCCACCCGGTCGGCCGCCTCGGCGCGGGCCGCCGCCTCGAGCTCGGCCAGGGTGGCGACGAGGTCGCACAGCTCGTCGCGGTCGCCGGCCGAGTAGTTGGCCCGCAGGAGGTCCGCCAGCTCGCGGATCTGGCCCGCCACGACCTCCGCCGGGAGCCGGCGGGCGCCCAGCGCCGGCTCCAGCGCGTGCAGCATTCCCGACACCTGGTAGAGCCGCGCCGGCGGGTCGTCGAACAGCGTGCGCAGGTAGGCCGCGGCGTCGGCGCGCCCCTGGACGCGGCACAGGTTGTACAGGCGCTTGGCCACCTTGCCGTGGTTGGGCCGCTGGGGGTCGGAGTAGCGGCGGATCTCGTCCTCGAGCTGGTCCACGTAGGCGACGAGGTCGTCGGGGCGCACCTCGCGCACGATGCGCTCGACGTCGACGCGCGAGTCGGGGTCGAGGTAGACCTCCTGGTAGAAGGCGTCCAGGACGCCGTCCAGCGCGACGATCTCGCCGTCCGGCCGCTCCCACGTGGCGTCGATGACCTTGGAGACGTGGACGAGCCGGTTGCGCGCGTGGTCGGCGTGGACCCAGTCGATCTTCACGAACCCGGGGTCGTCGAGCACGTCGTCCATGGCCAGCGTCTCGCCGTCCTCGAGCTCCAGGACGCGCGCGTCGACCTGGGCCAGCGTCCACGACAGCGGCGAGCGCGTCAGCGGGTGCAGGCCGAGCTTGAAGTCGGAGAACTGCAGGTCGGGGTGGGCGAACGCGGCGGCCACGGTCTCGACCATCGAGCTGCGCAGCTCCAGCTGGGCGGCGGTGCGGCTCTCGGCGGTGATGTGGACGCGCTCGAAGAAGTCGCTGTCGCCCGGGAAGGGCTGGACCCGCGACTGGGCGGCCGAGCCGGAGAGCGCGATCGCGCTGCGCACGCCGGGGCGCTCGGGGGTGCGGATGGCCGCGGCGATCTCGCGCAGGCGCTGGACGTCGGCCTCGTCGAAGTCGCTCAGGACGGCGGCGATGCCGAAGACGCCCGACGCGCCCTCCTGGAGGGGTTCGGGGCCCGGGCCGGCGGCCCCCGGGCTCATCGCCGGCGCAGCTCGCGCACGACCGCGTCGGCCAGCCTGGCCACGTCGGGCGAGCCCCAGCCCGTCGCGTAGTCCCAGCCGGGCGTGGCGCGGTAGCCGCGGTTGCCGCCCGCCCGCACGTCGTGGAACGGCGAGTCGCGCCGCGCGGCGATCCGGTAGAGGAGCGGGTTGGCGTAGCCCACGCGCCCGGCGCCCTCGCGCTGGGCGTGCTGGGCCACCAGGAGCATCGACGCGGCCCAGAACGGCGCCGAGGCGCTGGTCCCGCCGATCTTGTTCTCCTCGCCGCCGACGATCACGTACCAGCCGGAGTCGCCGTCGGCCGCGGCCGCGACGTCGGGCACCTGGCGGCGCCCGGTGCTGAAGCGGTTCTGCACGCCGGGCCCGCGCTGCCAGGCCGGACGGTCGTAGAAGGTGCTCAGGCCGCCGCCCCCGCCGCCGGCCGACAGCGGGTCCTCCCAGCCGGCCTCGAAGAGGTACGTCGAGTCGCGGCGCACCGACAGCAGCGTCCCGCCCACGGCGACCGCGTTGGGGCTGGACGAGGGCCAGTCGACCGAGATGCGCGTGTCCTCGGGGTTGGAGTGCTGGCAGTCGTAGGCGCCGGCGTCGCCCGAGGCGACGTAGGTGGTGATCCCGCGCGCGGTGGCCGCGGCCAGCGAGGCCTCGTCCTGCTGGCGCAGCTCGGCGGGGTAGGCGGCCGCGCACGCGCCCCACGAGATCGAGATGACCTGCACGCGCCCGTCGGCCACGATCTTGTCGATCGGGACGCCCATCGGGCGGCCGTCGTTGACCATCTCGTAGTTGACGATGCGCGCCTCGGGCGCGATGCCGCGGACGACGTCGATGTCCAGGTTGACCTCGACCTGGCCCTCGCCGATCTCCACCGGGTCGGCGACCGTCACCTTCTCGACCGGCGGGGCGTTGCGGATGCCCGTCCGGCGGTCGAACTCGGCCACGTCGGAGGGCTCGAAGGTGTCGTAGGAGAGGATGGCGATCGAGAGGCCGCGGCCGCGGATCCCGCGCTCGTGCAGCGGCCGGACGTTGTACGCGGCGGCCGCGTCGCGGGGCTTGAGCCCGGCCTGGGGGATGGCGTGGGCGCGGTAGCGCGGCCGGGTGTCCAGGCCGGTGGCGGCGACGACCGCCCGGTCCAGCGACGCGGGGACGCGCGGGCGCGTGGCCGGCGCGCGGTAGCGGCGCCCGTCGGGGGCGACCCACTCGCGCAGCCGGGTGTCCAGGAAGCGCTCGACGTCGGCCACCCGCCCGCGGACGCCCAGCGTGGTGCGCTGGGGGACGCTGGTCGTGACCTCCAGGCCGGCGGCGCGCAGCGCGGTGCGGACGCGGCGCAGCTCGCCGTCGGACACGCCGAAGCGCGCGCCGAACTGCGCCGGGGACAGGAAGCGGTGGTACTGGGGCGACCCCGGGTCCTCGAGGGCGCGCAGGAAGCGCCGGACGGCCGCGCGGTCCTGGCGCAGCGACAGCGTGAAGTCCACGGTCTTCGCCGGCGCGGTCTTGGCCACCACGCGCGGAGCCTTCGGCGAATCCTCGCCCGCGTCGCCGCAGCCCGCGGCCGAGAGGGCGGCGAGGGCGAGCCCACCCGCGAGGAGCGACCGCGTCGCGGCGCGGCGGCGCCGGGGCGTGGCGGCCGGCCTCATCGCGGCACCTCGTCGCCGGGCATGCGGAGCGTGTTGAGGATGGAGTCGGCGCGGGAGAAGAGCGCGTCGCGGTTGCCCTCCGACGTCTCGCCGGTGGCGCCGACGACGACGATGCTCACGCGGTCGTTGCCCGCGGCCAGCATGGCGATGCCCAACGGCGCCGTCGTGCCCTGGGGCGTGTCGACGGCCGCCCGGTAGGCGCCGCCCACGCCCGGGTGCAGTCCGACGACCGGCGCGAGGATGCGGTGGGCCGGCTCGGTGTCGTCGTCCAGGCCCAGCGTGCGCTCGCGGACCTGGTCCAGCCGGCGGTCGAACAGCTCGCGCGGCCGGGCGTCGGTGGCCGGAACGCCCTCGATGGTCAGCGCCATGTCGCCCTGGTTCGACGTGAAGCTCACCCCGCGCGGGCTCTCGTTGCCGACCTTCCACTGCTTGGCCGAGTACTCCAGCGCGAAGCCCAGCTCGGGCGAGCGCCAGACGGTGTTGTTGACCAGCGGCTCGGCCTGGGGCGGCGCGCCGCACGGCTTGCCGCGCGGGCACGGCGCCTCGGGGTCGGCGGGCGCGAGGATCACCGCGAGCGCGATCGCCAGCACGACCACGCCGGCGAAGGCGCCGGTGAGGATGAGGAGCATCCGCCGCCGCGCCATCCGCGGCGGCTGGGCCAGGTTCGGGGCCGGACCGCGCGCCGAAGCCGGAGCCGGAGCGTTCACGCCGCACCTCCCTCGCCGGCCGGCTCGCCCGGGGCCGGGCCGGCGCCCTCCTCTCCGGCGCGCTTGGGCAGCGCGGCGAGGGCGATGCCGCAGTTGCGGCAGAAGGAGTGCTTGGCCGTGCGCTGGCCGCAGTTGGGGCAGTCGAACTCCGGGCCGACCTCGATCTCGGCCGCTTCCTGGAGCAGTCCGAGGTGGATCGTGCGGCGCAGCCACAGCAGCGCGACCAGGTCCAGGACGACGAGCTCGGCCAGCCACCAGCCGATCGGGAGCAGCGGCTGTCCGATCGCCCCCAGCACGACGAGGCCGGCGGCGACGAGGGTGGCCACGATCGGGTGGCCCAGGAAGCCCAGCGCCCGGCGGTCCTTGACCGGCGCGCGGTAGCGCAGCCACCACGCGCCCGCGGCGGCGCCGATCGTCGCCATCGCCAGCACCGGCTGGGCGACCGCGACGGCCAGGACCCGGGCCACCCACGGCACGATCTCGCCGTCCGGCCGCAGCCCGCCCTCCAGCAGCGACGCCGCGGTGGTGATGACCTGCGCCGAGGTGAACGCGACGGCGCACGCGGCGCCGAACGTCACGCCGTCCAGCACGTCGTTGAACTTGCGCTGGGGCAGCAGCACCAGCGGTCCGGCCAGCGTGAGCGCCACGGCGGCGAGGGGGAAGATCACGCCGCGCAGCACGACGTCCTGGCTCTCCTTCTCCACCGCCAGGTCGGGCCCGGCCGTGGCCACCGCGTCGGCCAGCAGGCCCATCCCAACCCCGGCGAGCGCACCCCAGGCCAGCGTGAACGCGATCACGCGGAACGGCTGGTTCTCGTAGACGTCGACGTCGTACAGGTAGACGACGGTCAGCAGCGGCACCAGCAGGGCGGCGGAGACGATCGCCACCGGGAACAGCCGCGCCACCGTGAGCGCGACCACGCCGGCCAGGCCGACGAGCAGCGCGATCCGGAAGGCGTCCATGTCGGCCCGCGGCAGAGCCGGGAACAGCGTGGAGATCACCCGGGGCGATCCCGCCCGCTCGTTCGGCGCCGCGGCGAACCCGGCGCCGGGCCGGGCGCGCGCGGCGCCGTCGAGGGCGTGCCCGCAGCGGATGCACCAGGTCCCCTCGGGGACCTGGTGACCGCAGTTCGGACAGGTGACGTCGGCCAAGCCGCTGCGCAGCCTAGCTGGCCCGGATCCTCTGGCACGCGGACGCGCCGCGCGAGAACCCGACCCGGAACGCGGCCACGCGCTGGGGGCCCGAGCCCTTGGCCTTGGAGACGTCGGGCGGGGTCCCCTGGTCCGCCGTCGCGGCGGCCGTCTTGAGGATCTCGTCCACGTCGCCCTGCTCGAGCAGGTTGCGGTTGGCCACCGTCGCCATGTAGGAGCCGGCCATGCAGATCGCGCCCAGGTTCACGTCCAGGCCGGTCCGCTGACCCGACTGGACGGCCTTGAACGCGCCCACCGCGTCCTGCACGCGGTAGCCCCACAGCAAACCGACGAGCGTGACCGCGGCGGCGTCGCCGATCGGGGCCACCTTGGTCTCGAAGTAGCCCACCGGCAGGTAGATCGTCCGGTCGGACTGGCAGTAGACCGGGGGACCCTCGGCGCTGGTGACCGTGCCGCAGCCGCCGTCGGTCGAGGAGGTCACGATCGCCTGGCGCGTCTCGGGGAACGAGATCTTGCTGTTGTTGAAGACCTTCTGCCAGTACGTCGCCACGTCGTTGGAGACGGTGTCGAGGAACTGGGGGAGGGGCACGTTGGAGCCGCGCACCTTCGGCGCCACCGACGTGCTGCGCGGCAGCTGCCGCAGCTGGCCCACGCTGGCCAGGTTCGGGGTGCGCGTGGCCGCGGGGTCGCCGCCGTAGCGCGGAACGGTCGAGCGGGCGGGGACCACCGTCGCGTTGCGCGAGGTCGTCGAGGCCTGCTCGTCGCCCTTGTCGTCGTCGTCGCCGCACGCACCCACCAGCAGCGCGGCGGCCAACACGGCCAGGATGTAGATGCGGGTCTTCATCGTGTCCTTTCGATGGATCTACGCGCGCGGCCTGACCGCGCATACGTTGGTGTTCGCAGCGTCGTATCCACGCTTAAAGGAAGCCTCACGCTGCTCCGGCGTGCCGTGCCCCTGGGGGTGCTCCTCCGGCGTGCCCGGCGGGTCCCCGATCGAGGCCAGCGCGTTGTAGAACTCGTCGAGGTCGCCCGGGTCGAGCTGCCCGCGGGCGTACACCGAGGCCGCCCACACGCCGGACAGGCAGTCGGCCTGCAGCTCGGTGTCCTTGGTGAAGAGCTTGCCCTGGGCCTTCAGCGCCAGCGTCCCGGTCACGTGCTGGATGCGGTGCGCGAACTCGTGGGCCACGACGAAGCCCACGGGGGCGTCGCCGAGGATCCGGTAGCGGCGGTCGATGTAGGTCACGGGCAGGAACACCGTCTGGTCGGCCGGGCAGTAGAAGGCGAACGGGTTGCTCGGGAGGACCGGCTTCTCGGTGCAGCGGCTGGTCGCGCTCTGGGTGACCACGACCATGCGCGTGGGCGGGAAGCGCCGCCCGGCCCGGTTGTACTGGGCCTGCCAGAACTCCGAGACGTCGTTGGCCAGCGTGTCGAGGTACTGGGGCAGCGCCACGTTGCCGCCGCGGATCTTGGGCGCGACCGCCCCCGGGGTGGGGCGCTGCACCTGGCCCAGCGCGCGCAGCGTCGAGGCGCCGCCGCGCGGCGACGCGTTGGCCGCCGGGTCCCCGCCGGTGCGCGGGACCCGCGCCCCCTCGTCGGTGACGACGGCGCCGTTGCCCGCGCGCTGCTCGGGCTCGTCCTTGGAGTCCTCCCCGCAGGCGGCCAGGAAGGCGGCGGCGGCGAGGGCGGTGCAGATCAGGGGTCGCATGACGCGGGAAGATATTTGCACCCCCGGCGTATCGCCCCAGGGTGGCGACCCCAGGATTACCACAACCCTAAAGCTCAGGTGTGGCGGCGCCGGCGCGCGGCGCGGCGGTCCACCCACTCGCCCAGCGTGCCCCCGGCCTCGGCCAGACGGTGCCCGGCCCGGCCGAGCGCGCCGTGGTCCACGGGCTCCACGGCGGCGTCGGGATCGGCCCCCGAAGCGATCGCCGCCCTGCGCACGCGCCCCTCCAGGCGCTTGAGCTTGCGCTCCCAGCGCCCGCAGAACTCGGCCAGCGGCTCGTCGTCGCGCGCCTGCGCCAGCGCGGCCAGGTAGCCGCACAGCGTCACCACGTGCTGGACGTCCAGGACCGCCGTCCGCAGCGCCTGGTTGCGCTCCAGCGTGCGGTCGGTAACCGCGTTGCGCAGGCCGGCCATGCGCGCGCCCACGCCCGAGGCGGCCGGGAACCCGTACAGCCCGTAGCCCTCGGTCACCTCGGCCAGCTCGAGGACCAGCTCCTCGGCCGCCGCGGCGCCCGCCCGCAGGTCCTCGACGCCCTCGCCCGCGGCCAGGCGATCCGCCAGCGCCTCCCAGTGGCCGGCGAGCTGGCGCGTGCCCGCGTAGAGCTCGCGCAGCGCCCGGTTCTGCGCCGGGTGCAGGCCGGGCGTCGGGTCGCTCACACGTTCGGCGTGGCGGCCGGCGGCTGGAGCGCGCCGGCGACGACGCGGTCGTTCCACACGTAGAGCACCGGGACCTGGTACCAGCCCGCGTGCTGGGAGCGCCAGCGGCTGAAGTCCTCGCCGTACCAGTAGCGCTCGAAGTCGTCCTTGGACTCGAACGAGGCGATCTGCGTGAAGCGGTAGCGGTCGTCGCGCGAGCGGTACACCGCGTGGTCGGTCGCCCCGTGGCGCATGGCGATCGGCCCGATCTCGGCCAGCGCCTGCGCCAGGTCGTCGGCCCGGAAGCCCGTGGCGTACCAGGGGATGAAGACCGACCCGCCGTCCGCCATGGCTAGACGCCCACCTCGGCGTAGATGGCGCCCGGGCCCTCGGCGGTCTTGCCCAGCCCCTCCTTCTCGGCGCCCACGAGGATGGCGATCTTGCCCAGGTGCTGGTTCTCGCGCATCAGCTGGTGGGCCTCGGCCACGCCGTCGAAGCCCATCGTGCGCCACAGCACGGGCCGGATCCGGCCCTGCTCGATGAGCTGGTTGGCCTTGGTGCACTCCCACGCGTTGGCGAAGTGCGAGCCGATGATCTGCTTCTGGCGCATCCACAGGTAGCGGACGTCGAAGTCCAGGTTGTAGCCGGTGGTCCCGGCGCAGATCACGACCTTGCCGAACGGCCGCACGGTGAGCACCGACGTGGGGAAGGTGGCCATCCCGACGTGCTCGAACACGATGTCGGGCGGCTCGCCGAGGATCTCCTTGACCGCCTTGGAGAAGCGCCGCGACTCCTTGAAGCGGGCCTTCTCCTCCTCGGGCGTCTCGCCGCCCTTGCGCATCATCCCCGCGAATTCGCCGCGGTTGATGTAGCCCTCGGCGCCGAGCTGCTTGACCAGCTCGCCCTTCTCCTCGGAGTTGACCACGCCGACCGACGTGGCGCCGGTGATCTCGCACAGCTGGGTGGCGAACACGCCCAGGCCGCCGGCCGCGCCCCAGATGAGCACGCGGTGGCCGGCCTGCAGCTCGCACTGCTCGATCAGCATGCGGTAGGCGGTGAAGTACGTCAGCCCGTAGGACGCCGCCTCCTCCCACGTCAGGTTCTGCGGGCGGGGCAGCAGCTGCTGGGCCTGGACCTTCGTGAACTGGGCGAAGGAGCCCCAGGACGTCTCGTAGCCCCAGATCCTCTGCGAGGGGGCGGCCAGCGGATCGAGCCCGTGGACCTCGGGGTCCTCGTAGGAGGCCTGGTTGCAGTGGATGACCACCTCGTCGCCGGGCTTCCAGCGCGTGACGCCGGCGCCCACCTTCCACACGACGCCCGAGGCGTCGGAGCCGCCGATGTGGTGGTCCTCCTCGGGATGGGAGTCGAAGACCGAGACCGGGACGCCGCGCGCCGCCCACACGTTGTTGAAGTTCACGCCGGCCGCCATCACCCGGACGATGACCTCGAAGGCCCCCGGCTGCGGGACCTCGATCTCCTCCACCTGGAAGGCGTCGCGGGGCTCGCCCTCGCGCTCGCGCCGGATGACCCACGCGGCCATCGTCTCCGGCAGCTCGCCGGGCTCCGTGTCCACCTCTGCCACTCGGGAAACGTCCACCGCCACTTGGCCTGCACCTCGCTCTGGATCTGAAGGGGGAGGCGGAAACCCTACCGGCGCGCGCG
>DATLOP010000033.1:0-5080 GCA_035536255.1 Solirubrobacteraceae bacterium | reverse complement strand
TGGGCGAGGCTGGCGGCGCGCAGCTCGGCGGGGTCGGGGCCGGGGCTCATCGGACGTAGCTGAAGGAGACCGCGGTCCGCGCGGGGGCGCTGAACGTGCTGCTGGCGTTCCCCGCGTAGTCGAAGGCGCGGACCAGCAGTCCGTACGCGCCGGGGGACGGCCGGAAGCCGCGCGGGACGACGTGGCGCCACGAGTAGTCGTCGACCGTGCCGCGGAACCAGCGCACGCGGGTGCACGAGCCCGCGACGAACCGCGCGCGGCCGTCGTACCACAGGCACCGCGCGCCGGCGCGCCGCACGAGCGCCAGCTCGACGCGGCGCACTCCGCTGTCGTCGGCGTTGCCGCCGCGCAGCATCGGCGTCCGCGCCCGCGGGCCGCGGGCCAGCTTCACGGCCTGGTTGTGGGCGGGGAAGTCGACGCCGACCAGCGGCGGGGCGGTGTCGGGGCCGGCCGGAACCGCGTTCGGATCGATGCCCGGAAGCCCGACGCCGCCGGGGCCGACGGGCGTGTTCGGGTTGCCGCCGCCGGGGGGCGGGGTGGTGACCGTGACCGACACGGGGTCCGACGCTGGCCCGAAGGCTCCGGTCCTGTCGATGGCGCGCACCGTGACCTGGTAGGTGCCAACGGCGGCGTAGGCGTGGGAGTGGAAGCTCTGGGCGCCTCCCGGGCGCATCTCGACGGTCCCGTCGCCGAAGTTCCACTCGTAGCCGTTCACCGAATCCTGCAGGGCGGCGTCGGGGTCGCTCGCGCTCGCACCGAAGCTGAAAGCCCGGCCCCGCTCCTGCGAGCTGGAGCTGAGCAGCGCAACGTCGGCCTTGGACGGCGCGTGGTTGACGAACTCGTCGCCGCCGCGGTCCCACGGGTTGGACCTCGGCTCGCCGTCTATGTCGGTGGTGACCTCTGTGCCGCCCTGCGTCCCGCCGGCGTTGATCGCCGGCGATCCCACGCGCAGGTGGAAGTCCTCCTGGCCCGGGTTGGCGAAAAGCGCCGCGGCGTTGGGGGAAGTGTCGTTGTTGGAGCTGGGCGCGTTGACCCCGTCAACCGTGGTCCCCTGCACGATCGAGTCATGGAAGGTCGTGGTGATCGCTCCGCCGTTCTGAGTCTCGGCGACCGCGGGAGCGCTCCCCGAGTCGGCGATCGTCACGTGACGCGCGGTGATCGAGATGGGGTTGAGCGAGACCGCCGTCCCGGCCGTGATCGCGGCGGCGGACCCCGAGCCGGAGAGAATCGACGACTGCACGCTCACCGTCTTGGACCCGGTGACAGCGTCGGTCGTGAAGGCGAGGGCGGAGCCGCTCGCGGGCAGGACGGTCAGGCCCTGGATCGTGAACGTGCCCGCGCCTGTGAAGGTCAGCGTGCCCCGCACCACGGCCTGGCCGGCGCCGGCGCCGCCCCCGGCCACCGTGAGCCGCGCCTGGTCGAACTGCACGCTCTCCAACCAGCCACCGGGCGTGGGGAAGATCTGGATCGTGTGTTCGTCCAGGGCGACGTCGTCGGCCTGCTGGATCGTGCCGCACTGTGTATCCCCTTCCCCGCACGTGCCGGCGCCGGGCCGCACCTGCCAGGGATTGGCGTGCGCGGCGGCGGGCAGGGCGAGGGCGATCATCGCGGCGGCCGTGCCGAGTGCTCCTAGTCGCATCCTTGTTTGAGGATAGGTCACCGGAGGGCTTTGCGGCGGAGCTTTCCGGAGGGGGTTCGGGGGAGGTTTGGCACGGGTTCGAATGTCTTGGGGACCTTGTAGCCGGCGAGGCGCGCGCGGCAGTGCGCGCGCAGGTCCCTTGTATCGGCGCGCATGCCCTCGTGCATGACGACCAGGGCGGCGAGCGCTTCGCCCCACTCCGGGTCGGGGCGGCCGAGGACCGCGGCCTCGGCGATCGCGGGGTGGGCCTCCAGGACCGCCTCGACCTCGGCCGGCGCGACGTTCTCGCCGCCGGTGACGATCGTGTCGGCGCTGCGGCCGGTGACGACGAGGTTCCCAACGTCGTCCAGCTCCCCGAGGTCGCCGGTGCGCAGCGGGTCGCCGGCGCCGGGGGCCACCGTGGGCCCGCGCACGAGGATCTCTCCGCCCGGCGCGATCTCCACGCGCGTGCAGAACAGCGGTGGGCCGGCGGTCTGCGGCGCGCCGATCTCCGACGTCGTCACCTGCGAGCACGCCTCCGTGAGGCCATACGTCTGGGCCAGCGGCAGCCCCGCCGCGCGAGCGCGTTCCAGCAGCGCCGGCGGGACGGGCCCGCCGCCGATCAGCGCGCACCGCAGCGCCAGCGGTTGCACTTGACCCCCTATATCGGGGTTAACCGCAACCGCTTGGCGGGGGAGCGCTTCCAGGACGCGGCCGAGCATGGTCGGGACGAGGGAGACGAGGGTGGCGTCGCGCAGGGCGGCGGCGACCCGGTCGGCCTCGAAGCGCTCGTGGACGATGGCGGTCGTCCCGTAGATCGCGCTGCGCACGAGGATCGACAGCCCGCCGACGTGGGAGAGCGGCAGGGCGGACAGCCAGCGCTCCGCCGGATCGAGGCCGAGCGCGACCGACGAGCCCAGCGTGCTCCACAGCCAGTTGCCGAACGTCAGCTCGACCGGCCGGGGCGCGCCCGACGAGCCCGAGGTGTGGATGACTGCCGCCACCGCGGTGAGGTCGTGCTCGTCGCGCAGCGCGACCGTGCGACCCGGTCCGGTGAGCGCTGACGAGAGGACCAGCGCCCCACCCGTCTGCGCCGCCTGCTCCGATTCCCCGAGGCGGACGTCCACGGGCACGACCACCGCCCCCAGCCGCCAGCAGGCGTGCAGCGCCTCCACAAACGCGATCCCCGGCGGCAGCACCAGCGCCACCCGGTCCCCGGGACCCGCCCCCAGCGCGGCCAGGCGGCGGGCGCCCAGGTCGGCGCGCGCGAGCAGGTCGCGGTAGGTCAGCGTCTCGGCCGGCGTGACCACGGCGGGACGCTCGGGGAAAGCCCCGGCGGCGCGGGGCAGCCAGGCGGGGACGGTCGCGGGGCTCGCCACGCCCGGAGTATCCCGGCGCCGGACGGTAGATTCCCCCGCCGTGCCCGTGACCTGGACCCCGGCCGGGGAGTACGAGGACATCCGCTACGAGCTCTCGGGCGACGGGATCGCGAAGCTGACGATCGACCGTCCCGAGGTCCGCAACGCGTTCCGGCCGCAGACGCTGATCGAGCTCTCCGACGCCTTCGACCGCGCGCGCGAGGACCTGGAGGTCGGCGTGATCGTGCTCACCGGCGCCGGCGACCGGGCCTTCTGCTCGGGCGGCGACCAGCGGGTGCGCGGCGACGCCGGCTACCTGGCCGACGACGAGGCGGCCAAGCGCGGGGTCGGTCGCTTCCACGTCACCGACCTCCAGGTCCAGATCCGCCGCACGCCCAAGCCCGTCGTGGCGATGGTGGCGGGCTACGCGATCGGCGGCGGTCACGTGCTGCACATCGTCTGCGACCTGACGATCGCCGCCGACAACGCCCGCTTCGGTCAGGTCGGTCCCAAGGTGGGTAGCTTCGACGGCGGCTACGGCGCCGGGCTGCTCGCCGCGCAGGTCGGCCAGAAGCGGGCCAAGGAGATCTGGTTCCTGTGCCGCCAGTACGACGCGGCCCAGGCCCTGGACATGGGGCTGGTCAACGCCGTCGTCCCGCTCGAGCGCCTGGAGGAGGAGACCGTCGCGTGGTGTCGCGAGATGCTCCAGCTCTCCCCCTTCGCCCTGCGCCTGCTCAAGGCCAGCTTCAACGCCACCGAGGACGGTCTGGCCGGGATCCAGCAGCTCGCGCACGACACCAACCTGCTGTTCTACGGGTCGCCCGAGGCCCAGGAGGGTCGTGACGCCTACGTCGAGAAGCGCGTCCCCGACTTCGGCAAGTTCCCCCGCCGGCCGTAGCTCGGGCGCGATGCGGATCTGGCTCATGGCGGCGCGGCCGCGGACGCTGCCCGCCGCGGTGGCGCCCGTCCTCGTCGGCACGGCGCTCGGCGCGCAGCACGCCGACTTCCGGCCGCTGGCCTTTGCGGCCGCGCTGGTCGGGGCGCTCCTGATCCAGGTCGGGACCAATCTCTCCAACGACTACTCCGACGCTCGCCGCGGCGCCGACACCGAGGACCGGCTGGGCCCGGTTCGCGTCACGGCCGGAGGCCTGGTGCCGCCGCGCCGGGTGCTGGTGGCCACCTGGGTGACCTTCGGCCTGGCCGTGCTCGTCGGGCTCTACCTGGTGTACGTCGCGGGCTGGCAGCTGCTGCTGGTCGGCATCGCCTCGATCCTGGCCGGCGTCCTGTACACGGGAGGGCCGCGCCCGTACGGCTACGAGGGGCTCGGCGAGGTCTTCGTGTTCGCCTTCTTCGGGATCGTCGCCGTCGTCGGCTCCTACTTCGTGCAGACCGAGGAGCTGGCCGGGGAGGCGTTCGCGCTGGCCGTGCCCGTCGGGCTGCTGGCTGCGGCCATCCTCATGGTCAACAACATCCGCGACCGCGAGACCGACGCCCGGGCGGGCAAGCGCACGCTGGCCGTCCGCCTGGGGCCGGACGGGGCGCGGGCGCTGTACGCGGCGATGGTGTTCGGCGCCTACGTCCTGCTGGCGATCGTGTGGCTCTCGTCCGCGCTGGACGCCTGGGTGCTGCTTCCGGCGCTGACCTTCCCGCTCGCGTTGCACCTGACGGCGGCAGTGGCCGAGCGCACGGACGGCCCGTCGCTCAACGCCCCCCTGGCGCGCACGGGCGTGCTCCAGCTCGCGTTCTGCGCGCTGCTGGCGGGCGGGATCCTGCTGTCCTGATGGACCTGCGGATCGAGCGCGCGTCGCTGCGGTTCCGGGAGCCGCTGAGGACGGCGTTCGGGACCCTGGCCGAGCGCGAGCTGCTGCTCGTGCACGCCGAGGGCGGCGTCGGGGAGGCGGCGCCGCTGGAGCCCTACGACGGCGTGTCCCTGGACGCCGTGGAGGCGGCGCTGCGCGCGGCGGCCGGCGAGCCGACGCCCGAGGCCGCGCTGGCCCGGCTCGACGACGGCCCACCCCAGGCGCGGGCCGCGCTGGACATGGCGCTGTGGGACGCCCGCGGCCGGCGCGAGGGCCGGCCGGTGGCGGAGCTGCTCGGGGAGGCG
>DATLOP010000032.1:0-2811 GCA_035536255.1 Solirubrobacteraceae bacterium | reverse complement strand
CACGTGACGGTTCTGGTGTCGGCGCCGATCAGATAGCGGGGCTCGGGCGGTCGGTCTTCCAGACCTTGCTGTTCTTCGCCGTCATGCTGCTGTGCTTCATCGTCCCCGGCCAAACTGCCGCGGCCATCGCCGGCGAGCGCGAGCGCCAGACGCTCGTGCCGCTGCAAGTGACGATGCTTCGCAGCCGCTCGATCCTGATGGGCAAACTCCTCGCGTCGCTCGCGTTCGTCGGGCTGCTCGTCGTCGCCACCACTCCGCTCGCCGCCGTCGCATTCGCGCTGGGCGGTGTCGAGACGATCGAGGTGGTCAAAGCATTGGGAATGCTCCTGGTGATCGCAACGGCCCTTGCGTCGATCGCGCTGTTGTGCTCGACGCTCATGCGCCGCACGCAAGGCGCGACGGTGGTCACCTACGGGGCTGTGCTCATGATGACCATCGGATCGTTCATGGCGTTCGGCATGCAGATGTCTCTCAGTCAGGGGGAGTCGGTGAGCGATCAGAAGGTGCTGCAACTCAACCCGTTCATGGCGGTCGCGAGCGTGCTCGACGACCCCGGCGACGGCCAGGGCGGGTTCTCGCCGTTCGAACCGATGCAGTCGCTCTTGCGTCAGCGATCGGAGCCCCAGAACCCAGCGTTCGTCGCCGCCCGCCAGGTGGGTCCGGACGGCGAGTTCCGCGACTTCGAGGCCCAGCGCGAGCCGCGTCCAAGCGGTCTCAACCAGCTTCCGTTCTCGGCGCTGGCCTTGCTTGGCTACGCGGTCGTCATCGTCGGATCACTGGCGCTGGCCGCGTACGTACTGCAGGTCCCGCGAGCGGCGCCGTGACGCGGTTCCTGCGCGCCGTGCGGCGCCGTGTGCGCGTGGCGTGGGGCGTCGCAGCCTGGCAGACGGTGGCGCCGGTGCTGTTCGCGGCCGCGCTCGGTTTCGTGCTCCTCGGTCGCGTGCGGCCGTGGGCGTGGCCAGCCGAAGCTGCGGCCATGGCCGTCGCCGCCGCGTTTGCCGTGGCGGCTATCGGCGCGCTCATCCTTCGCGTGCCGTTGGACGCCGCGGCGCGCGCGGCGGACCGAACCCTCGCGACGCACGACGCCTTCTCCACCGCGCTGGCCGTCGGCGCGGGCCGGCGGGCCGAGGAGCCGTTTGCCACCGACATCGCGGCGAGAGCGGAGGCGTTGGCTGCCGGCCGCTCGGCTTCCAGCGCGGTCCCGTTGCCGATCGCGCGAGGACGGGTGGCCTTGCTCGCCGGGCTGCTCGCCGTCACGGTGGCATTGAGCGTGCTTGCCAACCCGCAGGACGCGGTGCGCGCCCGCGCCGCCGCGGATCGCTCAGCGGTCGAGGCCGAAGCCCGCGCCCTGCGGGCCGCGCAACGAGACCTGCGCCAGGCGGGCGCCCCGGCGGTGGCGGCCGCCGCGGAGCTCGAACGAGCGGTGCGGGCGCTGGAGCAGGCGAAAAGCCTCGCCGCCGCGCAAGCGGCGCTTGACTCCACCGCCGAGACGCTTGGCAGGGGCATCGACGATGGCCTCCTCGCGCAGAAGGCGGCCGCGCGCGGGTTGGAGCGTTCGATCGACACGGCGTCGCTGCTCGGCGCCGCAGGCTCGGCGAGCGCTCAGTTACGCGCCGCCGCCGACAGCGCGGCGGCCCTGTCGGCCGAGCAGCGCGCCGCGCTATCCGATCGGCTCGAAGCGCTGGCCGCCACGCAGGCTGCCGGCGACGCCAAGACTGCGCAGCAGTTGCGAGAGGCGGCCGCGGGGCTGCGGGCCGGTGACGCCTCGGCCGCGAGCGCCGCGCTGCAGGCCGCGGCTGGCGCCCACGACGCGACGGCGACGTCGGTGGCTGGTCAGGAGGCCGCGGCGTCCGCGATCGGTGACGTGGCCGTGAGCGCCGCCCGTCTCGCGGACGCGGCGACGACGAACGCAGGCGAGGGCCAAGGTCAGGGCCAGGGCCAAGGTCAGGGCCAGGGCCAGGGCCAGGGCCAAGGACAGGGCCAGGGCCAAGGACAGGGCCAGGGCCAGGGCCAAGGACGAGGGCAGGGTCAGGGCGGCCAGGGCGGGGGGTCGGGGCAGGTGGGGGGGACCAACGCCCGCACCGGCAGCGGCCAGGGGGGACCGGGGACGGTCGGCGGCGGCACCGGCAACAACCCGTCCGGGGGGCTGGAGACGGCCACCGTCTACGACCCTGCCGGCGGCACCGACGGCGAGGTCCTCAACACCACCGGCCAGCAAGGGGACGGTCCGAGCGAGACCGTCGGCCAGGGGGACGGGCTCACCCTCCAGAACGCGGCCCAGGTGCCGCTCGGCCGGGTGCTGCCCCGCTACTCGGCCCAGGCCACCGCCGCCCTCGACCGCCTCGAAATCCCGCCCACCCAACGGGCGCTCGTCCAGGCCTACTTCGCCGCCCTGACCGCGGAGGAATGACGACTAGCCGATGACACTCACCCAGCCCATGACCGTCACCCCCGAGGAGTACGTCGAGCGGGCCCGGGCGGTGGAGGAGCAGATCGGGCGGGTGATCGTCGGCCAGGCCGAGCTCGTCCGCCACGTCCTGGTGTGCATGCTGTGCGAGGGCCACGTCCTGCTCGAAGGGGTGCCCGGACTGGGCAAGACCATGCTCCTCAAGACCCTGGCGTCGGCGGTCGACCTGCCCTTCAGTCGGGTCCAGTTCACGCCCGACCTCCTGCCGGCCGACATCCTCGGCACCCAGGTGCTGGAGGAGGACGAAGCCGGGCGGCGGACGTTTCGGTTCCGGCCCGGTCCCATCTTCGCCAGCCTGGTCCTGGCCGACGAGGTCAACCGGGCCACGCCCAAGACCCAGTCGG
>DATLOP010000031.1:0-3013 GCA_035536255.1 Solirubrobacteraceae bacterium | reverse complement strand
TCGGCGCCGCGGCCGGCGGCGGCGGCGCGGTACTCGGCGGCCGACGCGATGCCGGTGCGCGCCATCCCCAGGACCTTGCGGTGGGCGATGACGGCGTTGGAGGTGTGCGTGTCGTGCACGCCGGTGTGGCGGATCGCGAAGCCCAGGTCGGCCAGGCGGCGCTGGAGGAAGCGCACGCGCAGCCCCCGCGAGCCGATGCCCGACTCGGGCACCACCACGCTCACCCGCGCAGTGGCCGACGAGGAGGCCGGCCCGCTCGCGGCGGGCGTCGCGGTGCCGACCTGCGAGCCCCCGGTGGACTGGGAGCTCGAGGCGGGCGGGGTCACCCGGGCGCGAATCGTCAGCAGGCCGGCCGGGCGGGTCAGCGAGCTCGTGACCTCGCCGGTGCCGCTGACCGGCTGGCTGACCGTGCGCACGGTGCGCCCGCCCTGGACGAAGGTCAGCGTCAGCGTCGAGCCGGGCAGGGCGTTGGCCGCGCGCGCGGTGGCGTGGACGGGCTCGCCGGCCAGGGCGACGAGGCCGCCCTCGAAGGCATGGGTGCCCGCGGTCTCCAGCGTCGCCGTGGCGCCGCTCTGCGCGGAGGCAGTGGCGGGGACGGCCGCGAGAAAGACGGCGACGAGGGGGAGGTATCGGCGGATTGGCATATCCGAAGTCGAGCAGAGTAGCGTGCGAGCCCGCGAATCCGGGCTCGACCAGTAGTACACGTGGACTCCCCGACCGATGCGGACCCAGCGGAAGGTCGTTCCCGCCGCCGCCGGCGCGCGGTTGTCGTTAGCCCCCTATGTCGGGGTTAAGTGCAGCCGTCAGGCGGCTTCGCGGTCCAGGGCGGCGTCGCGGGCGGCGAGGGCGACGGCGCGGGTCTCGCGGCCCAGGACGAGCGACGGCGCGTCGCGCAGCAGCGGCAGGCTGAGCGCGGCGGCGGCCGGGCGCACGGCGGCGACCGTGATCGCGTCCAGCGCCCCGGGGCGGTCGATGCCCGCCATCGCGCGCAGGTGGCGCGGCACGGTGGCCAGCGCGGCGCCGGCCACGATCCGCAGGGGCACCTGGAGGGGCAGCAGCTCGCGGGTCATCGGCGGGTGCATGACGAACCGGATCGCCTCGCGCGCGCTGGCGCTGACGCACAGCTGCGGGCGGACGTCCTCGAAGTAGGCGCGCATCTCGGCCACCGAGGCCGGGACCGTCTCGGCGGGCACGTCGAGCAGCCCGGCGGCGACCACGCCCTCGGCGACGTAGCGGTCCTGCTCGTCCGGCGTGAGGCGCCCGCCGTAGGCGCGATAGACGGCCAGGAACGAGTGCCACTCGACGCAGTGGACCCACAGCTGCGTCGCGGGGTCGTCGGCGCTGTAGGGCTGCCCGGTCACGGGGTCGGTCCCGCGGACGCGGCGGTGTATGCGCTTCACGCGCGCCGCCGCGGCGTACGCCGTCTCGGTGTCGCCGAAAGTGGTGGCGGTGACGTAGTAGGCGGTCCGCCGGAGCCGGTCCAGCGCGCGGTTGCGGTAGTCGCTGTGCTGCGCCACGCCGGCCATGGCCAGCGGGTGCAGCGACTGGATGATCAGCGCGCGCATCCCGCCCACGAGCGACTCCGGATGGCCGATCACCCTCCAGGCCACCGACTCCGGGCCGAACAAGCCCTGGTCGCGCATGCGCGGAGGGTACTCCGGACCCCGGCCGCGAGAGCCGGGAGACGCCCGGCCGGGCCGCCCCCTCGCCGGCGGCCGTGGGCCGGGAGACGCCCGGCCGGGTCGCCCTCGCCGGCGGCCGTGGGCCGGCGCGCCGGGCCTCAGCCGGCCAGCAGTCCGGCCATGCGGCGCAGCGGCTCGTCGGCCTCGTCGGGCCAGGCGGCGACGTCGGCCGGCCACCAGGCGTGCGCGTCGTGCTCGTCGTCGGCCACGACCTCGGCGCCGGCGGGCAGCGTGGCCAGGCCGACGAGCAGGACGAGCCCGGACGGGATCCGGACCAGCGCCTCCACCGACAGGCGCTCGGGCGTCACCGACCACTCCTCGTGCAGCTCGCGCGACAGCGTCTCGGCGGGGTTCTCCCCCACCTCCACCGACCCGCCGGCGCCCAGCGCCCAGCGGCCGGCCCACGTGGCCAGCCACGCCGCGCGGCGCCCGGCCAGCCAGCGCCCCCCGGCGTCGCGCACCACGCACAGGGCCGACAGGCTGGACAGCGCGTCGTCGCCCAGCCGCACCGACCAGCGCACCGGCTGGAGCTCCAGCGCCAGGCGCTCCGCGGAGGCGTCGACGCCGCACAGCCGCGCGCCCAGCCCGTCGTGCGCCGGCGACCCGCGCTCGCGCAGCGCCGCGATCGCGCTGTCGGCGGCCGCGGTCGCGTCGCCGTGCGGCTCGAACACGTCCTCGCGCCAGCGCGCGCTGACCTGCTCCGGCGTCCAGGGTCCCCGGGCGAGGAGGGCGGGAGGCGGCGGCACGCCCCGGCGCTAGTCGGCGGTGACGCCCGCGCCCACGGGGCAGGACACGCCGGTGCCCCCGATCCCGCAGTAGCCGTTGGGCACCTTGTGGAGGTACTGCTGGTGGTAGTCCTCGGCGTAGTAGAAGGGGCCGGCGGGGGCGACCTCGGTCGTGATCTCGCCGCGGCCGGCGTCGCGCAGGGCGGCCTGGTAGCGGTCGCGCGAGGCCGCGGCCGCCGCGGCCTGCTCGTCCGAGGTCGTGTAGATCGCCGAGCGGTACTGCGTCCCCACGTCGTTGCCCTGGCGCATCCCCTGCGTCGGGTCGTGGCCCTCCCAGAACGTGCGCAGCAGGTCGTCGTAGGAGACCTTCGCCGGATCGAAGACGACCAGCACGGCCTCGGTGTGGCCGGTCCGCGCCGAGCACACCTCCTCGTAGGTGGGGTTCGGCGTGATCCCGCCCGCGTAGCCGACCGCCGTCGTGTGCACGCCCGGCAGCTCCCAGAACCGGCGCTCGGCGCCCCAGAAGCAGCCCAGGCCGAACACCGCCGACTCCAGGTTCTCCGGGAACGGCGGCTTCAGCGGCGAGCCCAGGACGGCGTGGAGGTC
>DATLOP010000030.1:0-11265 GCA_035536255.1 Solirubrobacteraceae bacterium | reverse complement strand
GTGCCGGCGTTGCGGCGCTCCTGCGCGCGGGCGCGCGGCGTGGCGCTGGGGTCGGGCTCGTTGACGCCCGGGCGCCGGGGGCCCAGACCGGCGTTGCAGCGGTCGCGCGCGGGGTCGCGAGCCTGGACCTCGTCGGTGTAGTTGGCGCAGGTCGGGTCCAGGAACACGCTCGCCTTGAGGATGTAGGACTCGTTGTCGAAGAGGTTGATCGCCTGGGACTGGTTGAAGACGTACTGGAGGATCGCCTCGAGGCCGGTGTAGCCGTTGCCGGGGGCGCGGGTGTCGCGCTCGGTCGCCTTGCTGCGCGAGTCCAGGTCCTCCAGCGTGTAGGCCAGGTTGCGGCTCAGCTCGGGCAGCGGCGTGGCGAAGCGGCGCACCTCGGCGATGCGCGGGCGCGCGGCGCGGACGAACGGCCGCCCGGCGCGCGCGGCGCCGGCCAGCGAGCGCGTGGCCGGCCCCGAGGCCTCCGAGAACGGGCCCAGCGCGTCGAAGAACCGGCGCAGGCGCCCGGCGTTCGCGTTGAGCGCCGACAGGGCGCCGATCTGGCCTTCAGCGGCCGCATCGAGCTCGGCCAGCGTCGGGCGCAGCTCGCGCAGGAACGTCGGCAGGCGCCGGAACTGGCCGGCCAGGCTGTCGGCCTCGGCGGCCGTGGCCTTGCTGGTGTCGCGCGCCTCGGAGATGAAGCGGGTCACGTCCTGGCGGTTGTCGGCCAGCCGCGCCAGGACCACGTCGGCGTCGGCGGTCAGGTCGCGGATGATGTGGCGCTGCTGGGCCAGGATGGCCAGGACCTTGTCGGTCTCGCGCAGCGCCGGGCTCAACCGGCGGATCGTCTCGTTGAGGTCCTCGCCCCGGGCGCCGAAGGCGGCGCCCAGCTCGCCGATCAGGATCGAGAAGCGCTCCCGGTAGGGCCGGCGCATGATGTTGTTGACCAGGTCGACGGGCACGGTCGAGCCGGTCTGGCGCACGGGGATCGTCTCGCCCACCCGCAGCCGCCGCGGGGCCTTGCCGGGCAGGCAGTCGATGAAGTACTCGCCGATCAGCGACTGCGGGCGCGACTCGCAGAAGACGTCGGAGCGCAGCTCGCCGAAGCCCTTCTCGGTGATGTCGATCTCGACCCGCGCCCGGTAGGTCCGGCGGTCGATCTCCATCTTCTTGATCTGGCCCGCGCGCACCCCGGCCACCTTCACGTCGGCGCCCTCGATGAGGCCGAAGGCGTTGTCCATCTCGACCCAGTAGCGCTGCTTGGGGTCGTCCCCGGAGGCCGCGCCCGTGACGAGGAACGCGCCGCCGGCGGCGAGGACCAGCGCGATGAGGGCGAGGCGCTTCACGGTCCGATCGGGACGTGGTTGGGGTCGCAGTTGTAGGTGGACGACGGGCGCCACGGGTTCGAGTTGTCGCGCGTGTTGCGCTCGGCCGCGCCCGGGCAGCGGTTGTTCTGGCCCACCATGCCGAGCTCGCGGAAGGCCGCGGCGCGCTGGTCGTAGTCGATGAAGCTCAGCTGCGGGATCTGGCCCTCGACGACCCGGAAGGCCGGGACGCTGGTGGCCACGCGCGAGGCGCTGCCGTTGGCGTCGTAGAGCCCGGAGTGGCTGAAGTCGTCGAACCAGCCGGTCAGGTCTACGGCGTACGGGCGCTGGAAGGCCCAGTGCGGCGCCTGGTGCTCGAGCGACTCGGCGGACTCGGCGAACGCGCCGCGGCGGTTCCGGCCGTTGGCCCGCACCGGGCCGATCGCCACGTCGCGGAAGGGCAGCGTGGAGTGCGACAGCTCGATGAGGTCGTTGTCCGCGCCGCGCCGGCGCACGGCGTCCGCCAGGTCGCGCACGGTGGGCCGCGCATCGGCGGCGAAGCCGCGCAGCTGGCGCAGGACCGGTCGCAGCCGCCGGGCCACCGGCTTGGACTCCTCGACCAGCGGATCGGCCTCGTCGAGGGTCGAGCGCAGGTTGACGAAGGTCGAGTTCGCGCGCCGCATGAACGGCGGCAGCTGGGCGATGGCCTGGGACAGCGAGGTGCGCTCGCGCGCGATCGCGCCGGTCGTCGTGGCCAGGCCGTCGACCAGGGCGGCCAGGTCGTCGCGGCGCTCGGCCACGTCGGTGACGAGCTTCGAGGACGCGACGACGAAGCGCTGGAGCATCTCGTCGTCGCGGTGCAGCTCGGCGAACAGGCGCGTGGTCGCGACCAGCGATGGGTTGAGGTAGTGCCAGCCGGCGTTCGTCTGCTCGCCCCGGCCCTCGTACTGGGCGGCCGAGCCGCGGATCACGTTGGTCAGGCCCTTTCGGGTGCGCTGGTCGAACAGCGCGAACAGCTGGTCGATGTCCACGGCGGTGGTCGTGCGCTCCTCGGGGATCTCGCCGCCGTCGGGGATCTCCGCCGCGCCGGCCGGCGCCAGGTGGAGGTCCACGTAGCGCCCGGCGACGCTGGACTGCGACGACTGGCGGATCGTCGCCTGGGTGCCCTCGCGCAGCGGCGTGACGTGGTCCTCGACCTCCATCACGACCTCGGCCAGGCCGTTGTCGGTGAGCTCGACGCTCTTGACCACGCCGACCTTGCGCCCGGCGCTCAGGACGAGGTTGCCCTTGACCAGCTGGCCGCCGCTCTGGAAGTGCGCCTTGACCGTGTACTTGTCGCTGGAGCTGAGCAGCACGACGGCGACGGCCAGGCACGCCAGGGCCACCGCCGCCAGGGCGGCGACGCGCGCCAGGGTCCCCCCACTCTCGTCAGTTTGCTGATCGACCGTTTCCGCCAAATCGCCCCTGCCTCGAATCTGGGCCGGACACTAGCGGTCGGGGGCGCCGGCTGACGCGGTTCAGCGAGGGGTCAGGCGACGAGGGTTCGATACCGGATGGATCCGCGGACCAGCGCGGCCATCTCGACCGCGTCGGCGGCCAGCTCCCCGGGCAGCTCGGTGGCGGAGCGCACGAGCCCGCGCGGCCCGTAGCCGCGCTGGCGCGACGCGTCCAGCGCCCACGGCAGGGCGAGCACGACCGCGCGGCCGTGACCGCGTGTGGCCACCACACCGCCCGCGACGGCCAGGACCAGCCAGCCGTGGCGCGAGGTCCAGAAGACGCCGAGGTGCAGGTGGCGGCGCAGCTCGGGCTGGCGGGCGAACAGGCGGGGCAGGTGCCGCCAGCGCCACGAGGAACGCAGACGCCATCCCAGCCAGCCCGCGTGGACGGCGTGGTGGGTCACGACCCCGGGGGCCGCCCGCAGCGGGGCGCCGGCGTGGCGAGCGCGGACGGCGAGGTCCGAGTCCTCCCCCGCCGCCACCGGCACCGCCTCGTCGAATCCGCCCGTGGACTCCAGGACGGCGCGCGGGTACACGACGTTGCACGACTCGACCCACGGCGTCGGAGGGTCGATCAGCTGGCTGCGCGCGTGCGGCGCCGCGGCCAGCAGCGCGGCCTCGTCGGGGTCGGGGCGCGTGGCTCCCTGGACGACGGCGCCGGGATGGCGGCTCGCCTCGGCGAGCCCGCGCTCCAGCCAATCGGCCGGGGGTCGGCAGTCGTCGTCCGTGAACGCCACGAGCGGCGCGCGCGCCGCGCGCCAGCCCGCGTTGCGCTTGCGCCCCGGGCCGTGGCCGGGCGGGACGAGCTCCGCCCTCGCGCCCACAGGATGGGAGGCGAGAAGCTCGGTGGTCTCCGGCGTCGTGCCGTCGTGGGCGACCACGACCTCGAAGCGGTCGCGCTCCAGCGTCTGCCCGGCCAGCGCGTCGAGCAGCCAGCGCAGCCGTACGGGCCGCGCGTGCGTCGGGACGACCACGGCGATCTCCGGATCCGCCGCCGGCGGCTCGGCGCGCGAGGCGGCGATCTCGGCTGCCGGCCCGGCCGGCTCGAGCTGGGAACCGGCGCGCTCGGCGCGCGGGCCGGGCGCCTTCGCGCCGGACAGCGCGCGGGCGTATAGATCCAGGTATGCGTCGCGGGTCCGTTCGGGGGCGAGCTCCTCGGCGCGGGCTCGGCAGGCCGTGGCGGTGGCCGGGTCCTCGGCGAGGTCCAGGCCCTCGAGGACGGCGCCGGCGACGGCCTCGGGGGTGTCCTCGCCGAACAGGCGACCCACCTCCGGACGGTCCACGAGCTCGGGGAGCGCGCCGTGGCGGCTGCCCACGGCGGGCGTCCCGCAGGCCATCGCCTCGGCCAGCACGAGGCCGAATGAGTCGCCGTGCGACGGAAGCGCCGAGACCCAGGCGGCGCCGTAGCGGCCGGCCATGACGGCCGGGTCCTCGACCGGGTCGAGCAGGTCGATCCCGAGCTGGGCCAGCTCCCGCGCCCGCGCCGGATCGCGCGGGCGCAGGAGCGCCAGCCGGGCCTCCGGCCGGGCGCGCAGCACCCGCGGCCACGCGGCCACGAGCAGCTCCACCCGCTTCATCGGCGACTCCAGCGGCGCCGCGCACAGCACGGTCGGCGTCGCCGCCCGCTCTCCCGGCGTGAAGACGGACAGGTTCACCGAGGGCGGGATCACCTCGGCCCGGACGCCGAGCGTCCGCGCGAACGCGTCGGCCGCGTGGCGGCTGAGGACCGTCACCGCGCTGGCGGCGTCCAGCGCGCGCAGCAGGGTCGAGAGCCGCGCGCGCCGCCCGACCAGGTGGGCGCGGTCCGGCACCCCCAGGTACGTCAGCAGCGCCGGCCGCCCGGTCTGCCCCGCCCACCGTCCCGCGGCCACCCCGTCGGAGGGGAAGAAGGCGTGCGCGAGCTCGTCGTTGCCCCCTCGCAGCTCCAGGTAGGCGAGCGGCGCGTGCGTAAGGTGGTCCTCGAAGCCCCGGCGGCGCATCCGCCCGTCGGGCGGGCGCCACACGCGAACCACCGGCAGGCCGTCCTCGACCGTGCGCGTGGGGCGGCCGGGATGGCTCGTGATCAGGCGCGGGCGCAGCCCCGCGTCCAGCAGGCCGTCGGCGACGTCGCGGACGATGCGCTCCCCGCCGCGGCGCACCTCGGGCCAGAAGCAGGGGAGCAGCAGCGCGACCCGCAGGCCCGCCCGGTCCGCCACGCCGCGGCTCAGGCGCCGCCGGCCACGGCGGGCAGGATCTTGACCTCCTGCCCCGAGGCGACCTCGGTGTCCAGGCCCGAGAGGAAGCGGATGTCCTCGCCCGCCACGTAGACGTTCACGAAGCGGCGCAGGTCGCCGTTCTCGCAGATGCGCTCGCGCAGGTCCGCGTAGCGGTCGAACAGCGCGTCGAGGACCTCCCCCACCGTCGCGCCGTCGACCTCGGCCTCGGCGTCGCCGCCGGTCACGGCGCGCAGCTGCGTCGGGATCGAGACCGTGACCGCCATCGCCGCTACGCGGGCACCGTCTCGGGCAGCGCCGCCTCGAAGGACTCGACCGACGGCTCGACCTCGTGCACGGCGAACGTCCCGCGCACGGCGTCCAGCGTCTTGAGGCCCTCGCCCGTGATGTAGACGACGACTCGCTCGTCGGGCCCGATGTCGCCGCGCGCGGCGAGCTTGGCCAGCGTGGCCGTCGTAACGCCCCCCGCGGTCTCGGTGAAGATCCCGGTCGTCTCGGCCAGCAGCCGGATCCCGGCGCGCACCTCGTCGTCGGTCACGGCGTCCACGCCGCCGCCGGTGCGCCGGGCCAGGTCGAGCGCGTAGGGCCCGTCCGCCGGGTTGCCGATGGCCAGGGACTTGGCGATCGTGTCGGGCTTGACGGGGCGGCACACGTCATGGCCGTCCGCGTAGGCGGTGGCCACCGGCGAGCAGCCCGCGGCCTGGGCGCCGTTGAACGTCGGCACGTCGCCCTCGATCAGCCCCAGCTCCAGCCACTCCTCGAAGCCGCGGGCGATCTTGGTGAACAGCGACCCCGAGGCGATCGGCGCGACCACGCGGTCGGGCGTCTCCCAGCCCAGCTGCTCGGCCGTCTCGTAGGCCAGGGTCTTGGAGCCCTCGGCGTAGTAGGGGCGCAGGTTCACGTTCACGAAGGCCCACGGGTGGTCGGCCGACAGCTCGGTGCACAGGCGGTTGACGTCGTCGTAGGTCCCCTTCACCGCGATCAGGTTGGTGCCGTAGACGCCGGTGGCCAGGACCTTCTGCTCCTCGAGGTCGGCCGGGATGAAGACGTAGGAGTCCATCCCCACGGCCGCGGCGTGCGCGGCGACCGAGTTGGCCAGGTTGCCCGTGGAGGCGCAGGCCAGCGTCTCGAAGCCCAGCTCGCGCGCGCGCGCGAGGGCGACCGAGACCACGCGGTCCTTGAAGCTGTGGGTGGGGTTGGCGGCGTCGTTCTTGACCCACACCTCTCCCAGGCCGAGGCGCTCGGCCAGGCGGTCGGCCCGCACCAGCGGCGTGCAGCCCGCGGGCAGCCCGGCGCGCGAGGACTCCCGCAGAGAGGGCCCGGGCTGGGCCTCCAGCGGCAGGAAGTCGGCGTAGCGCCAGATGTTCTGCGGGCCGCCCTGGATCCGGCGGCGGGTCTGCGCGACGTCGACGTCGCGCACGCGGGAGTGGTCGTAGGTCACCTCGAGCGGGCCGAAGCACCGCTCGCAAACGTAGAGGGCGCCGAGCTCGTACTCGGTGCGACATTCCTTGCAGCGAAGCGCATCTATGGCCATGAAAAAAACCTCCGCCCGGGATGTGCAGAGGTTCCAGAAGACCACTCGCACATCTCCCAGGCTTTACTTGGAGCCTGCAGGATTTGGCACCGTTCCCGCCGCTTGCGCGTCGGAATGGTTGCCGGGGCTTCATCGGGCCAGTCCCTCCACCCCTCTGGATGCTGTCGCGGACCCTAGCAGAGGTATCCTGCGGAAGGAAACGAATCATGCCTCTCGACGACCCTCTCAGTCCGCGCCATGCCGAGCCTTCCCAAGCCCCGCTTCGGTCGTTCCACGCGTGGACGTGGCCAGGTCGTCGCGCCCGCACCCGAGCCCGAGACCCCATCCGTCGAGGTCGTGGAATCCCACGGCCTGCGCTGGATCAACATCGAGCGACCCCGCGCCGTCGACCGCGCCTGGCTGGAGGAGCACTTCGACTTCCACCCGCTGGACTACGAGGACGTCTTCTCGCGCAACCAGCGCCCCAAGATCGACGAGTACGACGGCTACCTGTTCATCGTCCTGCACTTCCCGCGCTTCGACAAGAACGTCGGCCGGCTCAACGCGGCCGAGCTGGACCTGTTCGTCGGCCCGGACTTCCTCCTCACGCTGCCCAACGAGCCGATCGACCCGGTCGAGTACCTGTTCGAGCGCTGCCGGACCCGCGAGGAGGCGCGCGAGCAGTACTTCTCCAAGGGCCCGGGCTACCTGCTCTACAAGATCGTCGACGAGGCCGTGGACGCGTCGTTCCCGATGCTGCGCAAGATCGGCAACAAGCTCGAGCGCATCGAGGACGAGGTCTTCGAGGGCAGCTCGCACGACGTCGTGCGCGACATCTCCAACGTCAAGCAGGAGATCATCAACTTCCGCAAGATCGTCCGCCCGCAGCGGGCCGTGCTCGGCGACCTCGAGCGCACCAAGCAGCGCTACATCGCCGAGGACCTCGACATCTACTTCGACGACATCGTCGACGCGTCCGAGCGGATCTGGCAGATGCTCGAGGGGTTCAAGGAGACCGTCGAGGCCCTCGAGGTGACCAACGAGTCGGTCATCTCCCACCGCGTGAACGACGTGCTGCGCTTCCTCACCGCGTTCAGCGTGGTGATCCTGCCCCTGACCCTGATCGCCAGCGTGTTCGGCATGAACGTCGGGCTGCCGGGGGGCGGCGACCCCGCCGACGGCCCCTCCGCCGCGTTCTGGGCGATCCTCGGCGTGATGCTGGCGGTGCTCGTCGGGATGCTCGGGTTCTTCCGCCGGCGCGGCTGGCTGTGATCGCGCGGGGAGCTGAAACGCGAGCGCGGCCGCGGTGTCCTCTCCTCTCGTGACCCCGACCCTCGAGACGCTCGAGCGGCTGGCCGCGGCGTCCGAGGCCGGCCCGGCGGCGCCGAGCAAGCGCATGCTCATCGTGGTCAACCCGTACGCCACGACGGTCTCGGACCGGCTGCGCAACCTCGTCGTCTACGCCCTGCGCGGCCGCTACGAGGTCGACGCCGTGGACACCGAGCGCCAGGGCCACGCCACCGAGCTGTGCCGCGAGGCGGCGCTGGAGGGCTACGACGTGGTGGTGGCGTTCGGCGGGGACGGGACCGTCAACGAGGCGGCCAACGGGCTGGCCGGGTCCGGCGTGCCCCTGACCTGCCTGCCGGGCGGGGCGACCAACGTCTACTGCCGCGCCCTGGGGATCCCGGTGGAGATCGTCGACGCGACCGAGCACCTGCTGCGCATGGTGGACGACTGGCGCCCGCGCCGGGTCGACCTGGCCCGGGCGGGCGAGCGCTGCTTCACCTTCTCCTCGGGGATCGGCCTGGACGCCAGCGTCGTGGAGCGCGTCGACGCCCACCCGTACCGCAAGGCGCGCTTCGGCGAGTGGTACTTCACGTCGTCGGCCGTGGCCACGTTCGTCTCGCGCTACCTCGTCAGCCCGCCGCAGCTGGTGGTCTCGGTGGACGGGCAGGAGCTGACCGGCGTGACGGCGATCGTCCAGAACGACACTCCGTACACCTACTTCAACCGCCGCCCCATCGAGCTCGGCGAGGACGTGGACCTGGAGAGCGGGACGCTGTCCACCGTGGTCCTGCGCCGGGCCAGCCCGCTGGACATGCCCACGGTGATCTGGCGGGCGTTCTCGCGCCGGGCGCGGATGGTGCGCCACCGCCAGGTCGACGGGTTCACCTCCGCCGCGCCGATCGTGGTGCGCAGCGCCGACGGGCGGCCCCTGCCGCTCCAGGTCGACGGCGACTACGTGGGCGAGGTCGACTCGGTCGAGTACGCCGTGATCCCGCAGGCGCTCTCGGTCGTCAGCTGACCGGCGAAGCTAGCCGCCGCTCGGCGTCACGCGGTAGGCGTCGAAGACCGCCTCGATGTGGCGCAGGCGGCTGACCGCGCCGTCCAGCGCCCGGGTGTCCCCCACCTCGACGACGAAGCGGTTGCGGACCATCTGGTCCGAGACCACGCAGCGGGCCTCCAGGATGTTGATCCCGGTTTCCGCGAACGTGCGGGAAAGATCCTCCAGCAGACGGTGGCGGTCCCAGGCGTCGACGTGGATCTCGACCTTGAACGTGGTCTTGCCCTCGCCGTCCCAGCTGACCGGGGTGAAGCGCTCGGGGTCCTTGCGCAGGGCGCGGGAGTTCGGGCAGTCCTCGCGGTGGATCGTGATCCCGCGGCCCAGGGAGATGTAGCCCACGATCGGGTCGCCCGGGACCGGCCGGCAGCACTTGGCCAGGCGCAGCATGACGTCGTCGATGCCCTCGACCTGGATCCCGTAGGCGCTGGAGGAGTCCTCGGGGCGCCGGCTCGGGCGCTTGGTCGACAGGACGTCGCCGGCGGTGCGCTCCTCCGCCGCGGAGTCGCCCTGCTTGAGACGCTGCATGACCTTCTGCACCACGACCCGCGGCGAGATCTTGGCCCCGCCCAGCGCGATGTAGAAGTCGTCGGCCTTGCGGAAGCCCATCTCGCGGATGACGTGGGCCAGCAGCGGCGAGCCGACGACCTTCTGGGGCGGCAGCCCGTTCTTCTTGAGGTGCTCCTGGAGCAGCTCGCGGCCGGCGTGCTCGGTGTCCTTGCGCGACTCGGCCTTGAACCACTGCTTGATCTTGTTGCGCGCCCGCGTGGTCTTGACCAGCGCGAGCCAGTCGCGCGACGGCCCGCGCTCGCGCTTGGACGTCATGGCCTCGACGATGTCGCCGCTCTGGAGCTTGTAGGAGAGCGGGACCATCTTCCCGTTGACCTTCGCCCCCACGCAGCGGTGGCCGACGTCGGTGTGGATCTCGTAGGCGAAGTCCAGCGGCGTGGCGCCCGCGGCCAGCGACTTGACCTCGCCCTTGGGCGTGAAGACGAAGACCTCGTCCTCGAACAGCTCGACCTTCAGCCGCTCCGCGAATTCTCCGGAGTCCTCGAGGTCCTGCTGCCAGTCCAGCAGCTGGCGCAGCCACTTGAGCTTCTCCTCGCCGCGGGCGCCCGGGCCGTCGGCCTTGTCCCGCGTGGGGCCGTCCTTGTAGATCCAGTGAGCGGCCACGCCGTACTCGGCCATGTCGTGCATCTGGCGGGTGCGGATCTGGATCTCCAGCGGGCGTCCCTCGGGCCCGATCACCGTCGTGTGCAGCGACTGGTACATGTTGAACTTGGGCATCGCGATGAGGTCCTTGAACCGTCCGGGCAGGGGCTTCCACAGGCTGTGGATGACGCCCACCGCGCCGTAGCAGTCCTTGACCGAGTCGACGATGACCCGCATGGCCGTGAGGTCGTAGATCTCGTTGAACTCCCGGCCCTTCTTGGTCATCTTGGAATAGATGGAGTAGAAGTGCTTGGCGCGGCCCGAGATCTCGGCGCCGATGCCCAGGGCGCTGAGCTCTTTGAGCAGGTACTCGCCGGCCTTGGCCACATAGCGCTCGCGCTCCTCGCGCTGCTGCGCTACGAGCGTCTTCATCTCTTGGAACTTCCTCGGGTGCAGGGTGGCGAACGCCAGGTCCTCCAGCTCCCACTTGATGGCGTGGATCCCCAGGCGGTGGGCGATCGGGCCGTAGATGTCCAGCGTCTCCTTGGCCTTCTCGATCTGCTTCTGCTTCGGCAGCGCATCGAGGGTGCGCATGTTGTGCAGGCGATCGGCGAGCTTGATGAGGATGACCCGGATGTCCGAGGCCATCGCGACCATCATCTTGCGGTAGTTCTCGGCCTGCGCCTCGTCGCGCGACTGGAACGTGATGCCGGTGAGCTTCGTCACCCCGTCGACCAGGCTGGCCACCTCCTCGCCGAACGCCTCGCGGACCTCCTCGAGGCTGGCGCTGGTGTCCTCGACCGTGTCGTGCAGCAGGGCGGCGCAGAGCGTCTCGGTGTCCAGGCGCATGCCCGCGCAGATCTTGGCCACCCCGACCGGGTGGACGATGAAGTCCTCGCCGGACTTGCGGCGCTGGTCGACGTGGTGCTCGCAGGCGAAGACGAAGGCCTGAGCGACGCTGTCGCGGTCGATCGCGGAGGCCGCCTCGCCGACGTGCTCCTCGACGATCGCGAACAGGTCGGAGAGCAGGCGTGCCTCGGATGCGAGCAGACCCGCGGGAGTCTCGCCTCCGCTGCTCGGCGCCGGCCGCTCGACGGTCCCGACCGGTCGGCGTACGCTCGGTGGCCTGGCCGGCGGCGCTGAGGCGGCGCGTCCGTTGCCCGCCGTCTTGCGCTGCGAGGTCCGCTTGGCCGGAGCGCGCTTCTTGGGCGCAACGGCGGCGCCGGCTCGGGCCGGACGTGCGCGCTTGGCCGGCTTCGCTGCC
>DATLOP010000029.1:0-4071 GCA_035536255.1 Solirubrobacteraceae bacterium | reverse complement strand
GGTGTAGAGGAACCCGCGCGCCTGCGCCCCGATCCGCTCCAGGCGCTCGTCGGGCGTGGTCGGCGCCACCAGCGGCACCAGCGCCAGCCCGTGCGCCTCGCACGCGGCCAGCACGGCCGGCGCCTCCTCGAGCGGCAGGTCGGGGACGATCAGCCCGGCCGCGCCCGCCTGCGCCAGCCGGCGCGCGAAGGCGTCGGCCCCAGGGGCGAAGACCAGGTTCGAGTAGCACATGACCACGACCGGGAGCCGCGGGGCCAGGCCCTCGCACACGCCGAGCACGCCGTCCACGCCGGCGCCGGCCCGCAGCGCCGCGGTGCCGGCGGCGGCGATCACCGGGCCGTCGGCCAGCGGGTCGGAGAACGGGATCCCCAGCTCGACCAGGTCCGCCCCGCCATCCGCGTAGGCGGCGCCGATGGCCGCGGACGTGGGCATGTCGGGGAACCCGCCCATCAGGTAGGGCATCAGGGCGGCCCGCCCGGAGCGACCGGAGAAGGCCGCCGCGATCCGGTCCGCGCCAGACAGGCCCGCCGGAGGGACCGCCGGAGGAGCCGCGCCGGCCGATCGGCGGTCCGGCGGCGAGGCCTCGCCGACCGGAGGGTCCTCCCCCGCGCGCCTCACTCGCCGAGGCGGTCGAGGGCTTCCGCCAGGTCCTTGTCGCCGCGGCCGGACAGGCAGATCAGGTCGAGGTCGCCGTCCCTTGTGGGCGGGCTCGCGAGCGCCCAGGCCAGCGCGTGGGAGGACTCCAGCGCCGGGATGATCCCCTCCAAGCGCGCCATGCGGGCGAACGCGGCCAGGGCGTCGTCGTCGGAGATGGCTACGTAGCGGGCGCGTCCGGTGTCGCGCAGGTGGGCGTGCTCGGGCCCCGAGCCCGGGTAGTCCAGGCCGGCCGACACCGAGTGGGCCTCGGAGATCTGGCCGTCCTCGTCCTGCAGCACGGCCGACATCGACCCGTGCAGCACGCCCGGACGTCCGCCCGCGGTCAGCGGCGCGCCGTGGCGGCCCGACTCCAGCCCGTCGCCGCCGGCCTCCACGCCGATCAGCTCGACCTCGGCGTCGCCGGTGAACGCGGTGAAGATCCCGATCGCGTTGGAGCCCCCGCCCACGCACGCGATCACCCGCGCCGGCAGGCGGCCCTCGCGCTCCAGCAGCTGAGCGCGCGCCTCGTCGCCGATCACGCGCTGGAGGTCGCGCACCAGCGACGGGTAGGGCGCCGGGCCGACCGTGGAGCCGATCACGTAATGGGTGGTCGCGACGTTGGTCGTCCAGTCGCGGATCGCCTCCGAGGTCGCCTCCTTGAGCGTCCGCGTCCCGGCGTCCACCGGCGCCACGGTGGCGCCGAGCAGGTTCATGCGCTGGACGTTGGGGCGCTGGCGGCGCATGTCCTCCTCCCCCATGTAGACCACGCACTCCAGGTCGAGCAGCGCGCACGCCGTGGCCGTGGCCACGCCGTGCTGGCCCGCCCCGGTCTCGGCGATGATCCGGCGCTTGCCCATGCGCCGGGCCAGCACGCACTGGCCCAGGGCGTTGTTGAGCTTGTGCGCCCCGGTGTGCAGCAGGTCCTCGCGCTTGAGCCAGATCGCGCGCCCGGCGACCTCCGAGAGCCGGCGCGCGCGGTACAGCGGCGTCGGGCGCCCGGCGTAGTCGCGCAGCAGCCCGTCCAGCTCCGCGCGGAACTCCGCGTCCTCGCGGGCCGCCTCCCACGCCGCCTCCAGCTCGGCCAGGGCGGGCATCAGCGTCTCGGGGACGTACTGGCCGCCGTACTCGCCGAAGCGGTGCTCGACGGAGCTCACGCCGGCACCTGCCCCCGCGCGGCGGCGAAGAACGCCTCGAGCTTCTCGGCGTCCTTGCGGCCCGGCTCGGCCTCCACGCCGCTGGCCACGTCCACGGCGAAGGGGCGGGTGCGGCGGATCGCCTCGCCCACGTTCTCGGGCGTCAGGCCGCCGGAGACGACCAGGGGCGCGTCGGTCCGGCGCTGCGCGACGAGGTCCCAGTCCCAGGTCGTGCCGGTCCCGCCGAGCTGCCCGTCCACGTGGGCGTCGAGGAGGTGGAAGTCGGTGTGGAAGGCCTCCAGGGCGTGCAGGTCGGCGCGCGAGCGCACCCGCGCCGCCTTCGCCACCTTGGCGCCGGTGCGCCGGGCGACCTCGGCGCAGTAGGACGGGCCCTCGTCGCCGTGCAGCTGGAGCATGGTCAGGCCCACGGCGTCGGCCACGGCCGCCACCTCGCCCAGGGGCGCGTTGGCGAAGACGCCGCAGACCTCGGTCCGGCGGCGCAGCGCGGCGGCGATCGCCGCCGCCTCGTCCCCCTCGACCCGCCGCGGGGTGCCGGGCACGAAGATCAAGCCCACCGCCCACGCGCCGAGATCCGCGGCGCGCTCGGCGTCGGCCACGCTCGTGGTGCCACAGATCTTCACGCGGGTCATGGACCCATCGTAGAGCGGCGCCAGGAGTTACTGCTGGGGGGCTTCGCTGGGGCGCTGTGCAAGCTTGACCTTGACGGTCCGCGGCTGTCCGTCGCGCACGAGCTGCAGGGTCACGCTGTCGCCCGGCTTCTTGCCGTTGATGACCGCGACGACGTCGTCCATCGACTTCACGGTGCGGTCGTCGATCTTGGTGATGACGTCGCCCCCGAGGGCGATGTCGGACCCGTCGAGGTTGGCCTGGGCGTCGCCGCCGCGGATGCCCGCCTTGGCGGCCGGGCTGCCCGCCTGGACCGACTGGACGAGGACGCCGCTCTTGCTGGCCAGGTTCAGGCGGGCGAGCGAGGCGTCGATCGTGGCCCCGGTGATCCCGATGTAGGCGCGCTCCACCTTCCCCTCGCGGCGCAGCTGCGGGATGACCTGCTTGGCCGTGTTGATCGGCACCGCGAAGGCGATCCCCACGTTCCCGTTGCCGGCGCCGCCGGTGGCGATCTGCGAGTTGATGCCGATCACGCGCCCGGCCGCGTCGAGCAGCGGGCCGCCGGAGTTGCCCGGGTTGATCGCGGCGTCGGTCTGGATGACGTTCTCGATCTGGAAGCCGTTGGGCGCGGTGATGCGGCGCTGGAGGGCGGAGACGACGCCGGTGGTCAGCGTGCGGTCCAGGCCGAACGGGTTGCCGATGGCGATCGTCGGGTCGCCCACCTGCACGTCCTTGGAGTCGCCGAGCGCCAGCGGCTTGAGGTCGAGGTCCTTGGGGTCGACCTTGAGCACGGCGAGGTCGGTGGACGTGTCCTTGCCCACGACCTTGGCCTCGGTGACCTTGTCGTCCTCGAACTGGACGGTCACCCGCGAGGCGCCCTCGATGACGTGCGCGTTGGTGAGGATGAAGCCGTGGCGGTCGAGCACGAAGCCCGAGCCGCTCGACTGCCCGCGGTCCTGCTCGGGCCCGAGGTCGAACGGCGAGTCCACCTGCTGGACGACCTGGGCGCGGACGTTGACCACGCCCGGCGCGTCGCGCTTGTAGATCTCGCGCGGCGTGAGCCCGCCGCCCGTCCCGCCGGGCTGGTCGGAGTCGCGCGTGGCGGTCAGCGGGGACTGCTGGATGACGGTCGTCGTCTTGCCCTCCTCGCGTCCGAGGTCGAGCGCCAGCATCGCGGCGGCAACGACAGCGCCGCCCACGAGGGCGGCGAGGAGCGAGGTGCGAAGCGTGGCGGTCCGGTTCATGCGCAGCGAGGTTGACGGGCGGCGGTGAACCGCGTCTAAAGCTCGCCCTCGGGGTCCCCGGACAGCGCGCGGCACGCCGCCTCCAGGTCGGGCGAGCGCATCAGCGACTCGCCGACCAGGACCGCGTCGACCCCCACGCGGTCGAGCTCGTCGAGCTGCTCGCGCGAGGCGAAGCCGGACTCCGACACCACGACCTTGCCCGTGGGGACGTCGGACAGCAGCTCGTAGGTCCGCTCCACGTCGACGCTGAGGTCGGTGAGGTCGCGGTTGTTGATGCCGATCATCTCGGCGTCGACCTCCAGCGCGCGGTCCAGCTCGCGCTCGTCGTGCACCTCGACCAGCACGTCGAGGTCGAGCGTCCGCGCCTCCTGGTGCAGGCGCGCCAGGTCGGCGTCGTCCAGCGCGGCGACGATCAGCAGCACGGCGTCGGC
>DATLOP010000028.1:0-3137 GCA_035536255.1 Solirubrobacteraceae bacterium | reverse complement strand
CGTCACCGCGACCGGGACCAGGTCGGGCTCGGGGAAGTAGCGGTAGTCGTGCGCCTCCTCCTTGGAGCGCAGCGGCGTCAGCGTCGCGCTCTGGGGGTCGAAGTGCAGGGTCTCCTGGATGACCGACTCCCCGGAGTCCATCAGCGCGGTCTGGCGCGCGATCTCGGCCTTGATCCCGCGCTCCACGAAGCGGAAGGAGTTCATGTTCTTCAGCTCGGTCTTGGTCCCCAGCTCGGTCGTCCCCGCGGGGCGGATCGACACGTTGGCGTCGCAGCGCAGCGAGCCCTCCTCCATGTTCACGTCGGACACCTCGAGCTGGCGCAGCGTCTCGCGCAGCAGGATCAGCCACTCGCGCGCTTGCTCGGGCGAGCGGATGTCGGGTTCGGAGACGATCTCCACCAGCGGCGTGCCGCCGCGGTTGAAGTCCACGACGCTGGAGTCGGCGCCGTGGATGCGGCCCGACTCGCCGACGTGGATCAGCTTCGCCGCGTCCTCCTCCAGGTGCACGCGGTGGATGCGCACGTCGCCCAGCCGCCCGCCCCGGCACAGGGGCTCGTCGTACTGGCTGATCTGGTAGCCCTTGGGCAGGTCGGGATAGAAGTAGTTCTTGCGGTGGAAGATCGAGCGCGGCGCCAGCTCGCAGCCCAGCGCCAGGCCGATCTTCAGCCCGAAGTGGATGGCGCGCTCGTTGGCCACGGGCAGGCTGCCGGGCAGCCCGAGGCAGACCGGGCACGTGTGCGTGTTGGGCGGGTCGCCGAACGACAGCGCGCAGCCGCAGAACATCTTGGTCGCCGTCCGCAGCTGGACGTGGATCTCCAGGCCGATGACCGGCTCGAAGCTCATGCGCGAACCGCGCTGCCGTCGAAGTCGATCGCCGTCTCCAGCGCGAACGCCGCCTCGAGGATCCGGTTCTCGCTGAACGCCGGCCCCGCGATCTGGAAGCCCGTGGGCAGCCCCTCCGACAGCCCGCAGGGGATCGAGATCGCCGGGATGCCGGCCAGCGGCATCGGGACGGTGAAGAAGTCGTTGAGGTACATGGCCAGCGGGTCGTCGGTCTTGGCTCCGAGCGGGAACGCCACCCCCGGGCTGGTCGGCGTGACGACGAAGTCGAAGCGCTCGAACGCCGCGCGGAAGTCGTCGGCGATCTTGGTCCGCACCTTCTGGGCGCGGCCGTAGTAGGCGTCGTAGTAGCCCGCCGACAGGGCGTAGGTGCCGAGCATGATCCGGCGGCGGACCTCCTCGCCGAAGCCCTGGCGGCGCGTGCGCTCGTACATCGCGGTCAGCCCGTCCTCGCCGTCCACGCGCCGGCCGTAGCGCACGCCGTCGAAGCGGGCCAGTTTGGACGAGGCCTCGGCGGGGGCGATCACGTAGTAGGCGGCGATCCCGTGGCGGGCGTGCGGGAGCGGGCACGTATCGACCTCGGCGCCCAGCTCCTCGGCGCGCTGCAGCGTGGCCCGGAAGGTCTCCAGGATGCCGGGCTCGACGCCCTCGGCGTCCTCCACGTCGTCCGGGACGCCCAGGCGCACGCCCTTGAGGTCCTGGGCGCTCGGCCGCCGGATCTCCTCCGGGTGCTCCAGCGAGGTGGAGTCGCACGGGTCGCGTCCGGTCATCGCGCCGAACAGCAGGGCGGCGTCGGTGACGTCGCGGGTCAGCGGGCCCGCCTGGTCCAGCGACGAGGCGAAGGCGATCATCCCGTAGCGCGAGACCGCGCCGTACGTGGGCTTGAGGCCGACGATGCCGCTGAGCGCCGCGGGCTGGCGGATCGAGCCGCCGGTGTCGGTCCCGATGGCCCAGGGGACCAGGCCGGCGGCCACCGCGGCCGCGCTGCCGCCGCTGGAGCCGCCCGGCACGCGGGTGCGGTCCCACGGGTTGAGCACCGGGCCGTAGCCCGAGTTCTCGTTGGACGAGCCCATGGCGAACTCGTCCTGGTTGGTCTTGCCCAGCAGCGGGGCGCCCGCGCCGGCGATGCGCTCGACGGCGGTGGAGGTGTAGGGCGGGCGGTAGCCCTCGAGGATCCGCGAGCCGGCCTGCGAGGGCACGCCGCGCACGCAGAACAGGTCCTTGGCAGCGAAGGGGACGCCGCCCAGCGGCCCGTCGGGGGTCTCGGGCGCCTCGTCGGCCACCCACAGGAAGGCGTTGAGGTCGTCGGCGGCCGCGCGCTCGCGGTAGGCGTCCCAGACCTCGGCGCGCGAGAGCTCGCCGGAGCCGATGCGCTCGGCGAGCTGCGCGGCGGAGAGGACGAGGAGGTCGCTCATCGGCGCGCGCCGCTCATGCGCCGGGCGAGGGGACCTCGAAGCCGTCGTCGGCCACGGCGGGCGCGGAGGCGAGCGCCGCCTCGCGGGGCAGCGACGGGCGCGGCTCGTCGGGGCGCAGCGCGTTGGCGACCTCGACCACGTGCGAGGTCGGCGCGACGCCCTCGAGGTCGAGCTCGGAGATCTTCTCGATGTGCCCGAGCACCGCGGACAGCTCGCCGGCCATCCGGTCGACCTCCTCGTCGGACAGCTCGAGCCGCGCGAGCCGGGCCACGTGGAGCACCTCGGCACGGTCGATCATGGGCGGCGCATCATACGCCGCCCATGACCGGTGCCGGACGTGCGATCAGGCGCTGGGAGGCCCGCCCGCGGGCGGGGGCGAGGGCGGCGTGGGATCGCCGCCGGCCGGCGGGGCGCCGCCCGCCGGAGGCGCCGGGGGCGTGGGGGGCGTGGACGCCGGAGGCGGAGTCGCCGCCCGGTTGCCGCCGCCGCCGCCCTGGGCCTGGCGTGCGGCGTCGCCGAGGCTGGTGCCCTCGTCGGACATGGCCATGAAGCCGCCGGCGGCGACGCCCAGGCACAGCAGGAACCCGAGGTAGGCGCCAAACTTCACGTCCACGACCTCGTTGGGGCCGGGCTGGTCGACGATCCGGTACAGCACGAGCAGCGCGGCGATGATGCCGAGCACCGTGACGATGACGCTGGCCGCCACGGGGAGGGACACGGAGCGCCCGGTGGCGGCGAGCACCGCCAGACCGATCCCGGCCAGGGCGGCGAAGACCAGGATGAAGCGGATCAGGTTGAACGCGTCCCACGCGTTCGCGCCGGTGTCGGCGCCGGCGGCCGAAGCGAACTCACCGAGGCTCCCGCCGATGCCGTACCAGTCGA
>DATLOP010000027.1:0-2319 GCA_035536255.1 Solirubrobacteraceae bacterium | reverse complement strand
AGCGCCAGCGCGAGGCGGCCGCGGCGGCCCAGCCGCGCCGGCGCCGGGGCGGGCGCCTGGGCCGCGTGCTGCTCGTGCTGGCCCTGCTGCTCGGCCTGGGCGCGATCGCCGGCATCGTCATCGCCGATCAGAGCGGCGTCGAGCCGCGGCTGCGCGACGTCACCGCCCAGGACGCGCGGGACGCGATCCAGGAGGTCAAGGACTTCATCGCGGAGAACACGCGCTGAGGAGCGCGCCGGACTCCTCGGCCAGGCGGCCGTCGAGGATGGCCTGGCGCAGGCGGCCCATGACGCCGGCCACGAAGGTCAGGTTGTGCAGGGTCAGCAGCCGCAGGCCCGCGGGCTCGCGCTGCTTGACCAGGTGGCGCAGGTAGGCGCGCGAGTGCCCGCCCGCGCAGGCCGGGCACGGGCAGCCCTCCAGCACCGGCGCGCGGTCGTCGCGGTAGGCGACGTTGAGGAGGTTGATCCGCCACCGCGAGTCCGGGTCGGGCACCAGCGCCATCCCGTGGCGGGCGATGCGGGTGGGCATGGCGCAGTCGAAGGTGTCGATCCCCAGGCTCACGCCGCGGACGAGGTCGTCGACGTCGCCGATCCCCAGCAGGTGGCGCGGGCGCTCCTCGGGCAGCTCCTCGGTGGCCCACCCGACGACCTCGTGCATCTGCGCCTTGTCCTCGCCCAGCGAGCCGCCGATGGCGATCCCCGCGCACCCGCTCCCGGCGACCTCGCGGGCCGACGCGCGGCGTAGGTCCTCGTGGACGCCGCCCTGCACGATCCCGTAGACCACCTGGCCCTCGGGGCCGTTCGCGGCGTGCCAGTCCAGGCACCGGCGCAGCCAGCGGTGGGTGCGCTCGGTCGAGGTCTCGGTGTACTCGCGCGAGACGTGGAACGGGGTGCACTCGTCGAAGGCCAGCGCGATGTCCGAGCGCAGCGCCGCCTGCACCTCCATCGAGCCCTCGGGCGAGAGGAAGCGGACGTCGCCGTCGACGTAGGAGCGGAAGCTCACGCCCGCCTCCTCGATGCCCAGGATCGCGCCGTCGCCGTGGGTCGTCCCGCGCCCCTTGACCTCGTCGGCCACCGTGCCGTGGCCCATCGAGAAGACCTGGAAGCCGCCGGAGTCGGTCACGATCGGGCCGTCCCAGCCCATGAACCCGTGCAGGCCGCCGTGGTCGGCGATCACCTCGGGTCCGGGCTCGAGCATGAGGTGGACCGTGTTGCCCAGGACCATGTCGTAGCCCAGGCCCGCCACCTCGGCCGGCAGCAGCGTGCGCACCGCGCCCTTGGTGGCCAGCGGCACGAAGGCCGGGGTGCGCACCTCGCCGTGCGCCAGGCGCAGGACGCCGGCCCGCGCCCGCGAGCCGGCGTCGCGTGCCTCGATCCCGAAGATCACGGGACCGAGCGTAGTGCTAGGTGCTCTCGGAGCCCTTGATGCGGTCCCAGGTCGCGCCCAGGCGGGGGGCCTCCCCCGGCTCCAGGCGCGACAGGAACCGCCGGCGCACGCCGTCGTGGTGCGTCGGGCGCGCCTCGCGCAGGGCGGCCAGGCCGGTGTCGGTGAGGACCGCGAACGCCCCGCGCGCGTCGTCGGCGCACTCCTCGCGCACGACGTGGCCCTCGCGCACCAGGCGATCCACCAGCCGGGTCAGGCCGCTGCGGCTGAGCAGGACCGCGTCGGCGAGCTCGCGCATGCGCAGGCGCCGGTCCGGGGACGACTCCAGGGTGGTCAGCACGTCGTACGACGACAGCGGCAGGCCGTGGACGGCGCGCAGCTCCTCGTCGAGCTCGCGGACCAGCCGGGCGTGCGCCTGCAGGAACCCGCGCCAGGCGGCCAGCTCCTCGGCGCTCATGCGCTCGGGCATGGCCCGAGTATAGTTGTAGGTGCAACCATGAGCACCGAGTCCCTCGACCATCTCGTGCGCCCGGCCGCGGGCGACGCCCAGGGCGCGCTGGTCCTCCTGCACGGCCGCGGGACCGACGAGCGCGACCTGTTCGGGCTGCTGGACGTGCTCGACCCCGAGCGGCGCCTGGTCGGGGTCACCCCGCGTGGCCCGCTCGCGCTCCCGCCGGGCGGCCGGCACTGGTACGCGGTCCTGCGCGTCGGCTTTCCGCCCCCCGACACGTTCCTGCCCACCCTCGAGCGCCTCACCGCGTGGCTCGACGCGCTGCCCGAGGCGATCGGGGTGCCGATCGAGCGCACGGTGCTGGGCGGGTTCTCGCAGGGCGCGGTGATGTCCTACGCCGCCGGCCTGGGCCGCGGGCGCCCGGCGCCGGCCGGGATCATGGCCCTGAGCGGGTTCATGCCCGAGGTCGAGGGCTTCGAGCTCGA
>DATLOP010000026.1:0-3645 GCA_035536255.1 Solirubrobacteraceae bacterium | reverse complement strand
GCCCCCCCGGGGAGCAGGCGCGCCAGCCGGTACTCGGCCGGGCCCTGGTAGGGCGCGACGCGCGCGAACCACCCGGCCGCGTCGGTGCGGAACGTCGGGCCGTCCTCGTGCTCGCACGACTCGCCGCTCACGGCCACCGGGACCCACGGGTGCCCGGGCGCGCGGCGGCGCTCGACGCGCACCACGGAGGGCCCGCCGGCCGCCCGCACGCCGCCGAACACCAGCACCACGCGCTGGCCCGCGACCGCTTTCGCCTCGGCCCAGAAGGGCAGCCGGAACGCCTGTGCCGCGGGCTTCGGCGTCCCGTCGGCGAAGAACAGACCGGTCTGGAAGTCGTTCCAGTAGCGCGGGTGCCCCGGCTGCCGGCGCGCCTGGCCCGGGTCGATGTCGCGCAGCAGGAACTGGGAGAACATCCGCGTCCCGGGGTCGCGCCACGCCAGGTACGTGGACCACCCGGTGAACCGCGCCTGCTCGAGCAGCCCGAAGGGCGCCGTGGGGTCGGGCGGGTTGGTCTCGTACGCGTACTCGGTCTGGTACAGCGCCAGGCGCCGGGCCAGGCGGCCGCGGTCGGCCAGCGCCGACAGCAGCCCCTGCAGGCGCGGCGTGTCCCCGAGCGGCGCGGCGTCGGGGTCCGGGCTGGAGGCGGCCGGGGTGGTCAGCCGCGAGTACGGGTGGTGGGCGTAGCCGTCGGCGCGCAGGGGCCGGTAGTCGCGGCACTCGGGCGTGGCCAGCGGGCGCAGCGCGTCGTCCACGCAGGTCAGCTCGCGCAGGAACCGCAGCGGGGCGATGCCGCCGCGCCCGGGGACGGCCGAGCCGGTGGCCGCCGTCCCGCCCACGAGCACGGCGTTGTGCGGCGAGGCCCGGCGCAGCGCGTCGTAGGCGGCGTTGTGCAGGCCGCGGTAGACGTGGGGCGAGGCGGGACGCCACGCGCCGTCGCGCCGAACCCACTGCGGGCGCAGGAACGTCGGGTTGTTGGGCTCGTTCCAGGTCGTCCACAGGCGCACCGCGGGCAGCGCGCGGCCCGCCCCCTCCGGATCGGGGAACGTCCCGTCGTAGCGCCGCGCCACGGCCGCGGCGAAGCGGCCGAACTCGCCGGCGTCGGGCTGCCAGGTCTGACGGTGGAGCGGGTGCACGGGCCGGCGCACCGCCCAGCGCGGCGCCCAGAAGGCCAGGTCCACCATCACCTCCAGGCCGGCGTCGCGCGCCGCCTTGACCGCGCGGTCCAGGCGCAGGAACGGCTCGTGCGGATAGGTGGCGGACCGGGCCGCGTCGAAGGGCGGACCGGGCCGCCGCCGCTCGCCGGCCGCCGGGGCCAGCGCGGACCAGCCGGCGGTGAGGCGCACCCGGTCGGCCCCCAGCCAGGCCATCCGGCGCGCCGACTCGCGGACCGACGCGGGCGCGGCGTGGAGCAGGACGGCGTCGTCCTGGATCGTCGTCTCCAGATGTCTGGCGCCGGTCGGGCTCCCCGCGAGGGCGAGCGCGACCAGCGAGCACGTCAGCAGCATCGTCCCCAGCCCCCGGCGGATCGCAGCGCGAACCCTAACCCCGATCACTAGGATCCCGCGCCGCGATGGAGGCCGCGACCCAGAGGAAGATCCGCGTCGTGGTGGCCAAGCCCGGCCTGGACGGCCACGACCGGGGCGCGAAGATCATCGCCCGCGCCCTGCGCGACGCCGGGATGGAGGTCATCTACACCGGCCTGCACCAGACGCCCGAGCAGATCGTGGCCACCGTCGTGCAGGAGGACGCCGACGCCGTCGGCCTGTCGATCCTGTCCGGCGCCCACATGACCCTGGTCCCGCGGATCCTCGAGCTGCTGCGCGAGGAGGGCATCGAGGACGTGGTGATCACGGTGGGGGGGACGATCCCCTCCGACGACATCCCCGAGCTCAAGCGCCTCGGCGTGGCCGAGGTCTTCACGCCCGGCGCCACCACGCAGGACATCATCGACTTCATCCGCGGTGCCGTCTCGCCGCGCCGCCAGTAACGCCGACTGACTGGTCAGTCAATCGGGTAGGATCCCGACCGTCCGCTTGCTCATAGGAGGCTCTCTTTGAAGATTTGCGTCTTGGTGAAGGAGGTCCCGGACGCCGCCGTCGAGAAGCGCATCGACCAGTCGACGGGACGCATGGACCGCAGCGGGGAGAAGAACCTCAACCCGTTCGACACGCACGCGATCGAGGCCGCGATGCAGATCAAGGAGGGCGGCGCGGCCGAGGTCGAAGAGGTGGTGGCGGTGACGATGGGGCCCGACAGCGCGGTCCGCGCGCTGCACAAGGCGGTGTCCCTGGGCGCCGACCGCTCGGTGCACCTGTCCGACGAGTCGCTGGCCGGCTCCGACGTCGCGGCCACCGGCTACGCGCTGGCCAAGACGCTGGAGCGCGAGTCGCCCGACCTGGTCCTGCTGGGCCAGCAGTCCGACGACGGCGAGTGCTACACGATCGGCGCCGTGGTGGCCGAGCACCTGGGGATGCCCTCGCTGACCCAGGTCATCCAGATCGACGTCGAGTCGGGCGCGCTGCGCTGCGAGCGCCAGGCCGAGTACGGCTACGACACGGTCTCGGTGCAGCTGCCGGCCGTGATCTCCGTCGGCGACGCGATCAACGAGCCGCGCTACCCGTCGCTGAAGGCGATCATGGGGGCCAAGAAGAAGCCGCTCGACGGCATCGCCGCCGCCGACGCCGGCATCGACGCCTCCAAGGTGGGCGCCGACGGCTCCATGGTGGACTGCGGCCACTTCTCCGACCCGCCCCAGAAGGAGGCGGGCCAGATCATCGAAGACGAGGACACGGCCGAGACCGTCGAGAAGGTCGTCGCGTGGCTCGAGGAAAGGAAGCTGATCTAGATGGCCGACATCCTGGTCTACGTCCTGCACTACCAGGGCGAGCTGAACAAGAACTCCCTGGGCGCGGTGTCCGAGGGCGCGCGCCTGGCGTCGGAGATCGGCGGCGAGGCGCACGCGATCGTCGTCGGCGACGGCGACGACCTGACCGAGGAGCTGGCGGGCGGCCTGGGCGCCTACGGCGCGAGCAAGGTCTTCCGCGCCAAGGCTCCCGAGGGCCTGGCCCAGCCGGTGATCGACGCCATGGCCCAGGTCATGACCGACAACGGGCACACCTACGCGCTGTTCGGCGGCGGGCTGCTCGGGTTCGAGGTGGGCGCCGGCCTGGCCGCGCGCCTGGGCGCCGGCGTGACGATGGAGGTCACCGAGGTCGACGTGCAGGACGGCAAGCTCGTCGCCTCGCGCCCGATCCTCCAGGACTCCAAGATCTCCAAGTCCCACTACAAGGACAAGGGCGTGATCATCGGCCGCCTGAACGCCTTCGAGACCAAGCAGTCCGGCGGCGGCGCGGCCCCCGTCGAGGACGTGGAGGTGCAGCTGTCCGAACAGGCGACCAAGGCCACGATGGTCCAGCGCGGCGAGCAGCGCGGCGAGGACGTCGACATCGAGGGCGCGGACATCCTCGTGGCCGGCGGCCGCGGCCTGGGCAAGGCCGAGGGCTTCGGGCTGTGCGAGGAGCTGGCCGGGGCGTTCGGCGGAGCCGTCGCGGCGACCCGCGCCGTGGTGGACGCCGGCTGGTACCCGTACTCGACCCAGATCGGCCAGACGGGCAAGACCGTCGCGCCGAAGCTCTACCTGGCCGC
>DATLOP010000025.1:0-3417 GCA_035536255.1 Solirubrobacteraceae bacterium | reverse complement strand
GACGTGGTGGACCGCGCCGGCCGCCTCGGCCAGCCGCGGGGCCGCGGCGAGCGCGCGCTCGGTGGTGAGCAGGGTGTAGCCCTCGCCGAGCAGCTCGGGCGCCTCGGCCAGCGCGCCGCGCCCGAAGCGGATCGTGCGCTCGCCGTCGCGCCAGCGGAAGTCCTCGCTCATCGCCGCGCCAGCCTACGCGGCGGGCTCGACCTCGCGCCCGGTGCCCTCCTCGCGCATCGTCAGCGCGACCGAGGCGACGATGATCGCGGTGGCGGCGATGGTGATCGGGCTCACCGGCTCGGACAGGATCGCCCAGCCCAGGAACACGGCGATCACCGGGTTGACGTAGGCGTAGGTCGAGACGGTGGAGATCGGGACGTTGCGCAGCAGCCAGGCGTAGGCGGTGAAGGCGACGATCGACCCGATCGCCACGAGGTAGGCGAAGGCGATCCACGAGTCGCCCGACACGGCGCCCAGCTCGAGGTCCCACGGCTCGCCGACCGCCACCGCGGCGGCGGACATGACGGCGCCGCCCAGCAGCATCTGCAGCGCGGTGGCGTGCAGCGGGTCGGACGGCTGGGGCAGGCGGCTGCCGGCGAACGACCCGCTGGCCCAGCACACGGCGGCGAAGACGACGAGCAGGCAGGCGGCCAGGCTGGCGCCCTCCGGCCGCTCGCCCGGCGCCAGCAGCAGCGCGACGCCGGCGAACCCGGCGATCACCCCCAGCGCCGACACGCGCCCGGGGCGCTCGCGCCACAGCGCGCGCAGCACGATGATCCACAGGGGCTCGGAGGCGATCAGCAGCGCGGCCAGCCCGGAAGGGACGTCCTGCTCGGCCACGGTGACCAGACCGTTGCCGCCGAACATCAGCAGCACGCCGACCAGCCCACAGGCCAGCAGCTCGGCCCGGCTGACCCGAACCGGGCTGCGCCGCCAGCGGACCCAGGCGTACATCAGGGCGCCGGCGACGAGGAAGCGCACGCCGGCGCCCAGGAGGGGCGGGATCGTCTCGACCATCACGCGGATGGCCAGGTACGTCGATCCCCAGATGACGTAGATCGCGGCGAGCGCCCCCGCCACCCGGCCGGGCGACGGGGGCACTCGTTCAGGAAGCACGCAACATTGCCCGAGGGGACAGGGCGTGCGCCACGTGCTCGAGCCGGCTTCGGCGGCCCGTCTCGGCGAGCTGCCGGGCGTGCAGCCGCAGGAGCTCGACCAGGTCGGCGGTGGGGTGGAACGGGTCGGCCGCGGCGGCACCGTCGGCCAGCGACAGCGCGGCCACCGCCACGCCGCCGGACTCGGCGATCAGAACGGGCTCGGTCAGCGGCTCGGCGCTGTCGAGCTGGGCCAGGGAGCGCAGGACGACCGCATCCCGGTGGTCGGCGCGTCGGACGGTGATGGCGGTGTGCATGTCGGCTCCTCGGTTCGGTCTGCTGAGGGAACGACGCTCACGATCCCATCCTCGTGAGATAAGCGCAAATGACATTTCCCTGGGCCTGGTATAAGCTTGGCTGATGCTCGACGTCCGCCGCCTCCGGGTCCTGCGCGAGGTCGCCCAGCAGGGTTCGTTCTCCGCCGCCGGCGAGGTGCTCGGCTACACCCAGTCCGCCGTGTCCCAGCAGATCGCGGCGCTGGAGCGCGAGGCCGGGTCGGTCCTCGTGGAGCGCAACGCGCGCGGCGTCCGGCTCACCGACGCCGGGCGCACTCTGGTCGAGCACGCCGAGGGCATCCTGGCCCGGCTGGCCGCCGCCGAGTCCGAGCTGGAGGCCCTGGCCGGCCTGCGGGGCGGGCGCCTGCGGCTGGCCTCCTTCCCCAGCGCCGGGGCGACGCTGCTGCCGCTGGCCATCGCCGAGTTCTCGCGGCGCCACCCGGCCGTCGAGCTGTCGCTGGTCGAGGCCGAGCCCGAGACCGCTATCCCCCAGCTCAAGGCGGGCGACCTCGACGTCGCGCTCGTCTTCGAGTACGCCGGGCTGGGCGCGGCGCACCGCAGCATCGACGAGGCCGACCTCGACCTCGTCCACCTGATCGACGACCCGATGCACCTGGCGCTGCCGCCCGACCACCCGCTGGCGCGCCGGCGCACGATCAAGCTCGAGGACCTGGCCGAGGAGCTGTGGGTCCAGGGCGACTGCAACGGCTCGTGCGGCCAGATGCACGTCACGGCCTGCCAGACCGCGGGCTTCACTCCGCGGGTGGGCTTCGAGACCAACGACTACAACGTCGTGCAGGGCCTGGTGGCCGCCGGGGTGGCGGTGTCGCTGATCGCCGAGCTGGCGCTGGCCAACGTGCGCGACGACATCGTCGTGCGCTCCCTGGGGCGCCAGGCGCCGATCCGCCACGTGTGGGCCGCCACCCCCGCGGGGGCCTACCGCTCGCCGGCCGTGGAGGCGATGCTCGAGGTCCTCCAGGTCACCGCGAAGGAGTACGGCGCGAGCCAGGGCGCGCGGCTCGCCGCGGCCTAGACGCGCAGCATGCGCGCCATGAGCGCGTCGAAGGCGCGGTCGGACAGCAGCCCGGCCAGGCGGATCCGCTGCTTGGCGTCGCGGCCCACGGGATAGCGCGTGCGCGGCCTGCGAGCGCTCAGCGCGTGGAGGACCGCGCGGGCGACCTCCTCGGGCGGGATCGCCTCGCGAGTCGCCTTGCCGGCCTGGGCGCGCAACGCGGCGATCGTCGGGCCGTAGACCGCCTCGGCCTCCGGCGGCGCGCCCGCCAGCAGCTCGTCGGCGGCCGAGGTCCCCTTCTCCCAGATCTTCGTCGCGATGGCCCCCGGCTCGACGATCGCAACGTGGACGCCGAGTGGTCGCAACTCGCGGCGCAGGCTGTCGGTGATCCCCTCCAGGGCGAACTTCGAGGCGTTGTAGGGACCGAGCAGCGGGACCGCGACCCGGCCGCCCACCGAGCCGATGTTCACGATCCGCCCGCGAGCCGATCGCAGAGCGGGGAGGAGGGCCTGCGTGACCGCCACCTGGCCGATCACGTTGACCTCGAGCTGGCGGCGCCACTCGTCCAGCGGCACGAACTCCAGCGGCCCGCTGACCGAGATCCCGGCGTTGTTGACGAGCCCGGCCAGCGGCGCGTCGCCCAGCTCGCCGGGCAGCGCGGCGACCGTCGCCTCGTCGGCGACGTCCACCTTCACGGGCCGGATGCGGTCGTGCGAGGCGGCGAGGCGCTCGGCGTCGGCGTCCTGGCGCACGCCGGCCAGGACGTCCCAGCCGCCTTGGGCCAGAATTCTGGCCGTTGCCTCGCCGATCCCGCTCGACGCTCCGGTGACGACGACGGTGGCGATCGGACGACCCTATCGTGATAGAAAGGCGCGGACGCATGGCCTTCCTCCGCGCCCTCCTCCTCGCCGCCGCCCTGCTCGTGGCCCTGGCTCCCGCCGCGGGCGCCGCCGGCGCCGGCAAGGGCGGCGCCGCCAGCGTGGCG
>DATLOP010000024.1:0-11026 GCA_035536255.1 Solirubrobacteraceae bacterium | reverse complement strand
CCGCCTCGTGCCGGCGGTCGGACTCGCGGCGGTCGTCGCGGACCGCGGCCGTCTCCTCGCGCTCGCGCCGGTCGCGACGGCGGCGCTCCGGCACCCGGCGGCGCTCCTCCGCCGACCCCGCCCGCTCGGCGACGGACGGCGTGGGCAGGCGCTTCGACCAGCCGGGTCCCTCCAGCGCAAACCGCGTCGCGGCCTCCTCGACCAGCGCGGTGGGCACCGCATAGGCGGCCCGCCACGGCTCCGCGCGCAGCTGCGCCTCCCGCGGATCCAGGGCCGCGAACCGCCGCTCGGCGCCCGCCCCGGTCACCAGCAGCTTCGGGGGTGCGTCCGCGGCGTCCGCCGGCACCGCCCACGACCCGCTGACGCGCAGCAGCCCCTGCGCGGCGGTCGCCGGGACGAACTCGATGCGCTCGATCTCGAAGGCGGGATGGTCGTGGGGCACGGTGGCGACGATATCCTCCGCTGTCCATGCCGACCTGTCTGGTCACCGGCGGCGCGGGGTTCCTCGGCTCGCACCTGTGCGAGGAGCTGCTGCGCCGGGGCAACCGCGTCATCTGCGTGGACAACCTCGAGACCGGCTCGCTGAGCAACATCGAGCACCTGCGCGACCCGCAGTTCGTCCACCTCAACCTCGACATCATCACGCCCTACTTCGTCGAGGAGGACGTCGACTTCGTCTACCACCTGGCCAGCCCGGCCAGCCCGATCGACTACCTGCGCCTGCCGCTGCACACGCTGAAGGTGGGCTCCCACGGCACGCACCACACCGTGGGCCTGGCCAAGCACAAGCGCGCCCGCTTCCTGCTCGCCTCGACCAGCGAGGTCTACGGCGACCCCCAGGTCCACCCGCAGCCGGAGTCCTACTGGGGCCACGTCAACCCGATCGGGCCCCGCGGGGTGTACGACGAGGCCAAGCGCTACGCCGAGGCGCTGACCATGGCCTACCACCGCCAGCAGGGCGTGGACACGGCGATCGTGCGGATCTTCAACACCTTCGGCCCGAGAATGCGCCCCCACGACGGGCGCGCCATCCCCACCTTCCTGCGCCAGGCGCTCCAGGACCGCCCGCTGACCGTGTTCGGGGACGGGTCCCAGACGCGCTCCTTCTGCTACGTGGACGACCTGATCCGGGGGCTGATCGCCCTCGCCGAGTCCGGCTACCACTCGCCGGTGAACATCGGCAACCCGAAGGAGTTCACGCTGCTGGAGCTCGCCCAGACGGTGATCGAGGTGACCGGCTCGCGCAGCGAGATCGTCTACGAGGCGCTCCCGCGCGACGACCCGCAGGTCCGCCAGCCCGACATCGCCCTGGCCCGCGAGGTTCTGGGCTGGGAGCCCTCGACCGACCTTTCCGAGGGCCTGCGCCGTACCATTGAGGCTTCCGGCATCGAGGAGCTGGTCGGCGCCGGACCGTAGGGCGAGGGCGGCGCCCGGTCGTGCCGGGGTAAGGAAAACCGCTACTTCGCAACCTGAAGGATCGTTCTTGCACCAGTGGCTGACGGAGGCCTAAAACTCGAGGAACGGGCGCAAGCCGGCGCGTCCGGCGTCCGGCTGCCCGAGCACGACGTGCGCCGCAAGCGCCCGCCGGCGTTCTCCTTCCTGCTGCGGATGGAGACGCTGCGCCGCGTGGCGCGGATCGCGTCGCTGCTCGTCATCGACTTCGTCGGGATCTACGCCGCGATCCTCACCGCCCTGGTCATCAAGGCCGCGGTGCGCGACGAGCTGGACTGGGGCACGGTGCTGCACGAGACGCGCCGCACCGTCGCCTTCGCCTACCTCGTCACCGTGCTGCTGTTCGCCGGCTCGTCGCTGTACGCCAAGCGCGCCGAGCGCCCCGGCCTGTCGCGGATCGTGGCCGCGCTGTTCGAGGTCATGCTGGCGGCCGCGGTGTTCGCGGTGGCCAGCGGGCACCGGTTCAACAGCTACTACATCTTCTACGGCTCGCTGTTCTTCGCCACGGTCTACGTGGGGTCGCTGCGCTTCGCCTACGAGCGCGTGACCGGCGTGCTGCTGCGCGCCGCGGGCTACCACCGCCGGGCCGTCCTGGTCGGGACGGGGAAGCACATCGAGGCGGTGGCCCACGCGCTGACCGACTCCCAGCAGCGGCTGGAGCTGGTCGGCTACATCTCCCTGAACCCGCGCCCCGACAACGGCCTGACGTCGCTGGGCCCGATCGACGACGTGGGCGAGATCCTCGAGCGCCACCGCGTGGACGAGGTGATCATCGCCGACCCCGACTTCCCGCAGGACCGCGCGGTGGAGCTGGTCGACCAGTCGCACCGGCGCGGCGTGACCGTGCGCGTGGCGCCCTCGACGATGGAGATCCTCACGCACCGCGCCGAGCTGGTGCCCGGCCAGTCCGTGCCCCTGTTCGAGCTGCGCCCCCCGGTGTTCGAGGGGATCGACTTCGCGGTCAAGCGGACGTTCGACCTGGTCGGCGCGTCGCTGGCACTGCTGGTCATGAGCCCGTTGCTGGTCGTGATCGCCGCCGCCGTCAAGCTCACCTCGCGCGGGCCCCTGATCTACCGCTCCCGGCGGCCGGGCATCGGCGGCATGCCGTTCGACTGCCTGAAGTTCCGCACGATGCACATCGACGCCGACGAGCGTCAGCCCGAGCTGGAGGAGCTCAACGAGGCCGACGGCGCGCTGTTCAAGATCCGCCGCGACCCCCGCCTGACCCCGGTGGGTGCCCTGCTGCGCCGGTTCTCGCTCGACGAGGTGCCCCAGCTGGTCAACGTGCTGCGCGGCGAGATGTCGCTCGTCGGCCCGCGCCCGCTGCCCCAGCGCGACTTCGACCGCCTGGAGGACTGGCACCGAAAGCGCTACCTCGTCCTCCCCGGCATCACCGGCCTGTGGCAGGTCTCCGGCCGCAGCGAGCTCGACTTCGACGACCTCGTCCGCCTCGACTTCCTCTACCTCGAGCGCTGGTCCGTCTTCCTAGACCTCACGATCGTGCTGAAGACACTCCCCGCCATCCTCAAGGGCCAGGGCGCCTTCTAACAAGGCCGAACGTCCCGCAGTACCCCCCCTGGCAGCCACTTTGGGACGTTCGGCGGGGGCGTGGGGATAATCGCGCCGTGCGGTACCGGTATCTCTTTGAGCAGATGGTGCGCCGCGAGCTGCGGCAGAAGTACAAGGGCTCGTGGCTGGGCGTGGTCTGGTACGTGGTCAATCCGCTCGTGTTGATGGGGGCGTATGCGCTGATGTTCGGCGTCCTGCTCGACGCGGTGCAGATCGAGGACTACCCGCTGTTCCTGATCGTGGGGCTGATCGTGTGGGTGTTCTTCTCGCAGTCGCTGCTCGCCGCCGCGACCTCGCTGCTCGAGCAGGCCTCGCTGGTCGGCAAGGTGCGCTTCCCGCGCGAGACGGTGCCGGCGTCCGTGGTCGCCGTGCAGCTGGTGACCTTCCTCGTGCTGCTGGTCCTCGTCGTGCCGGTGACGATCGCCGTGCGGGGGACGCTGGAGCCCGAGCTGCTGCTGCTCGTCCCGCTGGTGGCGTGCCTGTCCGCGTTCACGCTCGGGCTGGCGCTGGTCGTGTCGGTCCTGCACGCCTACTACCGCGACGTGCAGCCGATCCTCGCCGCCGCCCTGCTGCCGTGGTTCTTCCTGACCCCGATCTTCTTCCGCGTCCAGGACCTCCCGGGGCTGGAGGGGCGCGGCTGGGCCGAGGCCCTGCTGCGCTGGGGCAACCCGGTGGCGCCGTTCGTGGAGTCGGTGCGCGACGTGGTCTACTCCGGCGCGCTGCCCGACGGCGCGGCGCTGCTCTACGTCGCCGTCGCCTCGGCGGTGGCGCTGCTCGGCGGCTGGTGGCTGTTCCGGCGCCTGCAGGCCGAGCTGGCGGTCGTGCTGTGAGCGCCGCCACCCTGCGGTCCGGCGAGATCCTCCTGGAGGACGCGACCCGCTCGTTCTCCGTGCGCGCCGACCGCGGGACCACGCTCAAGGAGCTGGTGCTGCGCCGCGGCGGGCGCGACGCGCCGCCCGTCCGCGCGCTGGACGGCGTGTCGCTGCACGTGCGCCCGGGCGAGACCGTGGGGATCGTCGGGCGCAACGGCGCCGGCAAGTCCTCCACCCTGCGCGTGCTGGCCGGGATCGTGCCGCTGCACGCCGGGCGCGTGGAGGTGGGCGGGCGGATCGTGTCGCTGCTCGAGCTGGCGGCCGGGTTCGGCCGCGAGTTCAGCGGCCGCGAGAACGTCGAGCTCAACGGCGCGCTGCACGGCCTGGGGCGCGAGGAGGTGGCGGCGCGCATGGACGACGTGCTCGCGTTCTCCGAGCTGGGCGAGTTCGTCGACGCCCCCGTCAAGACCTACTCGGCCGGGATGCTCCTGCGCCTGGGGTTCTCGATCGCGGCGCACCTGGACGCCGACGTGCTGCTGCTCGACGAGGTCCTGGCCGTGGGCGACGAGGGGTTCCAGCGCAAGTGCCTGCGGCGGATCTCGCAGCGCATCGCGGCGGGCGCCACCCTGGTGCTGGTCTCCCACGACCCCGGCGCGATCGAGCGCGTGTGCGAGCGCGTGGTGGTGCTGGACGGCGGGCGCAAGGTGTTCGACGGGCCGGTGTCCGACGGCCTGCTGGCCTACCACCGGCTGATCGGGACCGAGCACGGCGGCGGCGAGTCGGTGCGCTCCGGGCCGACCGCGGTGGCCGACGTCGAGCTGCTCGACGAGTCCGGCCGCACGCGGCAGGTGTTCCGGCCCGGCGAGCCGCTGCGCGTGGCGCTGCGGCTGGGGCCGGGGGCGCCGGCGCGGCTGGACCTGGAGGTGCGCGACGAGACCGGCCGCCCGGTGTTCCGCACGACCACCGAGCCGGCGAGCGAGACGCTCGTCTTCGAGGTCGAGCGCCTGGCGCTGCTCGGCGGCGACTACGACCTCGTGGCCGGCGACCGTGTCGTGCGCTTCAGCGTGGCCGACGAGCCCGGGGGCGAGGGCGTGGTGGACCTGCGCGGAACGTGGCGGGCAGCCGCGCCCGAGACGGCCCTGCCCGGCTCGGCGGCGCCGGGAGGCGGCCGGTGACCGAGCCGCGCACGCCGGAGGACGCCGCCACGGAGGCCGAGCGCCGGGCGCGCGAGCGCGCCGATCCCGAGGCGGCGCGGCTGGAGGCGCTGGGCGAGGAGTCGCGGGGCGGGCTCTCGCGCCTGCAGGAGTGGGCGCCCATCGAGATCGCGCCCGACACGATCCGCTCCACGCGGCGCGGCGGGGCGCCGATCACGCGCTTCAAGCGCTTCCTGGCCCGGATGCTCCTCCAGTACCACAACGAGCAGAACGCGCAGATCACCCGCTTCAACCTGCACCTGCTCGGCTACGTCGCCCAGCTCGAGGGCCGGGTGGCCGAGCTGGAGAAGCGCCTGCGCGACGCCTCGCGCGAATGACGCGCGTCCTGCAGCTGCTCTCCGGCGCCGGCCCCTTCGACGCCATCACCAACCAGGCCCTGGCCTGGCAGCGGATGCTGGCGGCGGACGGTCTCGACGGCGAGGTGATGGCGGCGCAGCTGGACCCGGCGCTGGACGGCGCGGTGCGGGGGATCGACGGCCTGGGCAGGCGAGCGGGCCGCGACGACCTGCTGGTCATCCACTACTCGGCCCACGCGCCGGCGCTGGAGCGCGCCCTGGAGCTGCCCCAGCGCAAGCTGCTCGTCTACCACAACATCACGCCGCCCCACTACCTGTGGGAGCACGAGCCCTACGTGGCGATGATCTGCGCCCTGGGCCGCGAGCGCCTGGGCGCCTATGCGGGCCGCGTGGACGCCGCCGTGGCCCCGTCGGCGTTCAGCGCGCGCGACCTGGAGGCGGCCGGGTTCGCCGACGTGCGCGTGGACCGCCGCCTGTACGAGATCGACCGGGGGCGGCTGCGCCCGGGCGCGCAGGAAGCCGACCGGGGCGCCGGCCCGACCGTCGTGTTCGTGGGGCGCCTGTCGCACAACAAGCGCCAGGACCGCCTGGTCAAGGCGTTCGCCCTCTACCAGCGCACGCACGCGCCCGAGGCGCGGCTCGTGCTGCCCGGCAACCCCGGCAGCGGGACGTACGGGGACCACCTGGCGGCGCTGGCGCGCGAGGTGGGCGCCACCGGCGTCGAGCTCCCCGGCGGGCTGCCCCAGGAGCGTCTGAACGCCATCTACGCCGGCGCCGACGTGTTCGCCTGCCTGTCCGAGCACGAGGGGTTCTGCATCCCGCTCCTGGAGGCCCTGCACTTCGGGCTGCCCGTCGTCGCGCGCCGCGCCGCCGCCGTCCCCGAGGTCCTGGGCGACGCGGGCGTGCTGCTCGACGACCCCGACCTGGCGACCGTCGCCGAGGCGATCGACCTGTGCGTGCGCGGCGAGGCCCTGCGCGCCGAGCTGCGCGCCCGCGGCGAGCGCCGGCTGGCGGAGTTCGCGCCCGAGCGGACCCGCGAGGCGGTTCGCGGTGCCGTGGCGGCGCTGCTGTAAAACGAAGGTAAATCGGGCTTAACGTGCGTCAGACGATCTGCACGCTGGTGATGGAGTCGATCATCCGGCGCGAGCACACGTCGGGCCCGGGAAGGCCCGGGCGCAGGCGCCACATCGTGAACTGCCGGGTGCGCCGGACGGCCGGGCCGGTGGCGTCGCGGGGGCGGCCGGAGCCCGAGTAGGCGACCGCGTAGCCGGCGCGGCGCGACTGCGGGGGATAGGGGAAGAAGCCGATCAGCGGGCGCAGCGCGCACACGCGCCGGTCGGCCAGCATGTAGGCCGCCCACAGCTGGTGGCCGCCGGGCGGGACGTCGATGCGCACGGTGGCGCCGGGGGGCAGCGAGCGCGACCAGTCGCGGATGGCCAGGACGTCGCGGGACACGTACACGTTGGTGTCCAGCAGCTCGCGCCGCGTGTTCAGCGCGATCGCCACCGCGAACGCCGCCAGCGCGACGCCGGCGCCGGCGGCCAGCGCGGGCGGACGGCGGCGGCGGACCAGGTCCGCCAGCCCGACGACGGCCAGGGGCCCGGCGAGCGCCCCCGCGAACCCGACGGTCTTGAAGTAGAAGAGCTCGGCCTGCGTGCGGTGGCGGAAGTACGCCGCGGCCAGCAGCCCGGCCGCCACGGTCACGCCGAGCGGGGCGCCGACGTCGCGCGGGGCGCGCCACACGGCGTACGCCGCGGCGGCCAGGACGGCGGCCAGCGCGCCCATGACCAGGACGGTGCCCCCGGGGTCCAGCAATCCCACGGACCGGTGGAAGGGGATGTTGAGCAGGGCGTTGCCGCTCCAGGCCCCCAGGTCGCCCCAGGGCGAGAGCGCGATCGCCGCCGAGACCGCCTTCTCCACCACTCCGCGCAGGAGCACCGCGGTCAGCGCCAGCCCCGCCACCGCGCCCGCCGCCACCGGCAGCGACGGCCGGCTCAGGCGCAGGCGCCGGCGCTCGCGCCACGCCGCCAGGGCCAGGAACAGGGCGGGGAACGGCAGCATGAGGGGGTAGGCGAAGGCGCCGATCGCCGCGAACAGGACGAGCAGCGCCAGCGAGCGCCGGCCGGGGTCGCGCACGAACGCCGCGCCGGCGACCAGGATCAGCGGCAGCGCGAACAGCGCCCAGAGCTGGTTGTAGAACGGGTGGTCGGCCACGTGGACCGGCAGGCGCGCCAGCCCGACCGCGGCCATCGCGCCCAGGGCGGCGGCGGGCGGCGCGCGCAGCGCCACCCGGGCGAGCAGGAAGAACCCGATCGCGACCAGGCCCAGCATGGCCGCGGCCAGGAAGGGGAAGGTGGCGATCGGGCTCAGCCCGCTGAGCTCGGACACCGCGGCCAGCGGATAGAAGATCGGGTACTTCGACCGCCACACCAGCGGGACCCGGTCGACCGGCAGCTCCGCCCGGACGGCCGTCGGCGGCGCGTGCTTGACCAGCTCGGCGCTGCCCACCGCGAGCACGACGTCCCCGTTCTGGCCCACCACCGTCCCGAACCCCGTGCGCCAGACCGGCGACAGCGCGACCACCGCCACGACCGCGGCGAGGAGGAGCGGCCAGCCGACGCGGGCGCCGAAGCCGTCGCGCGAAGCGGGTGCCTCCGCCGGAGGCGGCTCGCCCGAGGGGTCCGCCCGCGGCGGAGCCGGTCCGCCCGCGTCCGGCCTGCGGCCGTGCTCGCGCCGGTGGGCGAGCACGGCCGTGACCGCTCCCGCGACGAGCACGAGTGGGAGCGACACGCCGAACGGGACGTGGGCGATCCCCAGCGCGCCGAGGGCGACCGCGGACAGGGCCGCGCCGAGCGGGAGCGCGAGCAGGTGGCGGTGGGGCCACAGCTCGCGCGGCGTGAGCAGCAGCGCCGCGCCGTAGCCGCAGGCCCCGAACAGCACGACGGTGGCCGCCCCCGCGCGCAGCGCGTCGGCCGCGGCGCGCGACGCGCCCGCGTGGAACTCGAGCTGCTCCCACGCGACGAGCGCGAGCAGGCCGCTCGCGGCCGCCAGGAGCGGCCAGCGGCGGCGGATCGCCGCGTTCACCGGTCGTGGCTGTGCGCGCGCTGGCGCTCGGTGAAGACCCGCGAGAGGAACTTCGGGTTCCCCAGGAGGTAGCGGCGCCACATCCGGTGCGGCTCGATCGCCAGGCGCCAGATCCACTCCAGCCCGTTGTCGGCGAGGTAGCGCGGCGCGCGCGGGACGCGGCCGGCGATGTAGTCGAGCAGGGCTCCCACCGTCCACAGCACGTCGGCGTCGATGCGGTCGGCGTAGCGCTGGATCCACAGCTCCTGCTTGGGCGTCCCCATGCCGACCAGGACGATGTCCGGCTGCCGGGCGTTGATGTCCTCGATCACGCGCTCGTTGTGGGGTGAGTCGAGGTCGAAGTAGCCGTGGTGCGCCCCGGCGATCCGCAGGTCGGGGTACCAGCGCCGCAGGCGCTCCGCGGCGTCGCGCGCCACCGGCGGGTCGGACCCCAGCAGGTACAGCGAGCTGCCCGCGACCTCGCACATGGCGGCCAGGCCCCACACCCAGTCGGCGCCGGTCATGCGGTGCGGGACGGGCACCTCGAGCACGCGCGCGGCCAGGCGCACGCCGTAGCCGTCGCAGTACACGAGGTCGGCGCTCTCCAGCGCGCGGCGCAGCTCCGGGACGGCCCGCGACTCGTTGACCACGTGGGCGTTGACGTACATCACGCGGTGCGCCTCGCCGCTGCCCACCCACGAGGCGATCGTGCGCAGCATGTCGGCCGGCTGGGCCAGCTCGATCGGGATGTCGAAGATCCGCGAGGCCACCCGCCCGTCGCCGTCCACCGCGGTGAGCGCGGGCGGGCCGGGGGCGGGGGAGGTCGGGGCGGCGAGGGGCTGGGAGGTGCGGACCATGCCAGCCCGCATCATAGGCTGCCGCCCCGTGTCCCTGGTCGCCTTCGACGCTCGCGACGCCCACGTGCGCCTGCCCCACGGGTCGGGGATCTACGCGCGCCGCCTGTCCGAGGCGCTGCGGGCACGCGGCGCGTTCGACCTCTGGTTCGCCGAGCGCGGCGGGTTCGGGCCCGAGCTGTGGTTCGAGCAGGTCCGCCTGCCGCGCGAGCTGCGCCGCCGCGGCGCCGCGCTCGTCCACGCGCCGAACTGCTTCCTGCCGCTGCGCCGGCCGTGCCCCGGGGTGGTGACCGTCCACGACCTGGCCTTCCACGAGTACCCCGAGGACTTCGGGGTCCGGACGGGCTGGAAGTACCGGACCTTCACGCCCCGGGCCGCGCGGTCGGCCGAGCGCGTGATCTGCGTGTCGGAGTTCACGCGGCGCGACGTGTGCGAGCGCTACGGCGTGGACGCGGCGCGGGTCCGCGTCATCCCCGAGGCGCCCGCGCTGGCGCCGGGCTCCCAGGTCCCGCCCGCGGGCCCCTACCTGCTGTCGGTGGGCGACCTGCGGCCGAAGAAGAACCTGGGGGTCGTGGTGCGCGCGTGGCGGGCCCTGCGCGCCGAGGGCCTGCCCCACCGGCTCGTCCTGGCTGGCCGCGACCTGGGCTCCGGGGCCGAGCTGCGCTCCCTGGCCGGGGGCGAGCCGCTCGAGCTGCCGGGCTTCGCCGGCGACGCCCGCGTGGACGCGCTGCTGCGGGGGGCCGACGCGCTGGTCCACGCCGGCCTGTACGAGGGGTTCGGGCTGATCGTCGTGGAGGCGATGGCCCGCGGGTGCCCGGTCGTCCTGGCCCGCGCCGGCGCGCTGCCCGAGACCGGCGGCGACGCCGCCGAGTACTTCGACCCCCACGACGCGGAGGCGCTGGCCGGGGCGATCCGCGGCGCCCTGGAGCGCCGCGCCGAGCTGTCCGCGGCCGGCCGCGCCCACGTCGCCCCGCTGTCCTGGGACGAGACGGCGCGGCGGACCGAGGACGTCTACCGGGAGCTGCTGTGAGGGTCTCGTTCTTCGTGCTCGCCACCGGCGAGGTCGAGCTGCTGCGCCGCTCGCTGCCCGCGGCGGCCGCCGAGCGGCCCGACGAGCTGGTGCTGGTGGACAACGGGGCCGACGACGCGGTGGCCGAGCTGGGGCGCGAGCACGCGACGCGCGTCGTGCGGCTGGAGCGCCGGGCGACGTACTGTGAGGCGATGAACGCGGGGCTCGCGGAGTGCCAGGGCGACGCCGTCGCGCTGCTGCAGGCCGACACGTTCGTGACGCCGGGCTACCGCGAGGCCGCCGTGCGCGCGCTGGAGGCCGACCCCGGCGTGGGCGCGGTGGCGCCGCGCCTGGTCCGCGCCCACCCCGACGGGTCTCCGACCGGCGAGCTGGACACCGCGGGCATGGTCGTGGACCGCCGGCGCAAGAACGGGCTGGTCGGCCACGCCACGCCCGCGGCCGCGTGGTCGCGGCGCGGCGAGGTGTTCGGGGCCGACGGCGCCGCCGCGGTGTACCGCCGCGAGGCGCTGCGCGACGGCGCGCGGGGCGACGAGGTCTTCGATCCCGACCTCGAGCGCTGGGCCGCCGACGCCGACGTGGCCTGGCGCTCGCGGGTGCTCGGCTGGCGGGCGGCCTACGAGCCCGAGGCCGTCGTCCACCACATCCGGACGTACTCCCCCTCCACCCGGGCCGCGATGAGCGCCGAGTCGCGGCGCATGCAGTTCCGCAACCGCTACCTGATGCTGGTCAAGAACGA